>JAUJMG010000138.1 GCA_030446955.1 Thermomicrobiales bacterium | reverse complement strand
CCGGGACCAGCGTGCCGGGAATCTCCGCGACCAGGATCGGGATCGGCCGCCAGCCGGTATCAACCGTGGTCGAGAGCGCGACGGAGCCACCACGCTTGGCTAGGTCGATCAATTGCTGACCATCAGGGTTGTTGACCGCGGCGACGGGGATGGCCGGTTGGCGAGGCGCCGAATCAAGGTCGGGCGTGCCCCAGATGGTGGTGCAGATGCTTTCGTGGATCGCCTCGCCGGGGTTGACGAAGATGCCGGCCAAGGCACCAGCAGCGCCAACGGCAGTAACCTTTCCAGGGAACGGCATGCCTTCGGTGAGCACGATTTTGCCCGCCACGTCAACGTCACCGAGGTCGACGCTTGCCGAGATGACATCCCCAGCGTTTGTCCCGCTCCCTCCGGGGACGTAAACCAATTCGCCGGTGATCTCTTGACCATCCGTTGAGACCGACATGGCCGAGGTCTTGGCCCGATACGAGGCGCCGCCATGTGTGGCGTCGCGGACGGAGGCGGCCACGGGAATGGAGATCAGGCACTCTGGTTCATGGAGGCGATACGGGATGCCCCAGGCGTCGAGGTGCCCGGTCAGAATCTCGGCGGCGCGGCGCTCCTCCGGCGAGCCGGACAGCCGAACGAGGGAAGCGAACCCCTCGACTACCGACCACGGGACGTCCAGGGCTACGGCGTCGAGCACCTCACGTTCCAGCGTAGGATCGGTCCACGTGGTGAGCTGCGTCGCGATATCCAGGGCCACGACTCTCCTCCTTTACGCTTGAGAATCAACCTTGTCCTCATCAGGGTCTCAGGACCAACCGTCAGCGTCGGGGTCTCGCGGTCACCGTCGTGGCCTGACTCCGTCCGGACTCCTGGTCGATCCCCGTTCCATTCCTGCCTCACGTCCGCAGCGAGACTCATGTCATGCGGAAAATGTCGGCTGGCTTGAAGCGGCGACCATTGGCGAGACTGCGACGCTGCGGATCCGGTTAGCCCTTGCTTCATTCCCGGCTCCATCCATTACCGCCCAGCGGCCAGCAGCTGCTTAGGACCGACTGCAGCTAGGTGCTGCGCCATGTCGACCTCTGCAACCAGCGCTCGCAGGAGTTGCACGGCGCCAACCATGCAACCGACCGCAGCGAGGTATGAGCCAGCGACCAGGTGGTACGGGTTGGTGTCGAAGTAGGCGTAAGGACCCGCCGGCGGGCCGAGGGTCACGTCCCACCGGGCTAGGGCCTCGTCGCACATCCGGATCGCCGTCCGTAGCAGTGCCAAGACCCCCTGATACCCGCCGTCCTGGCACCATTCAGGAGGGCGTTCCTCGAGAACCCACCGGTCTACCTGCAGCACTGCATCCGCAACAGGCTTCGGCAGCACGGCGTCACCGTAGTCCGAAAGGCTGTCCCGTAACGACGCGGTCAAGCGGGAGGCCTGGTGAGCGAGGGACGCCATGTCCGCCAGCGACCGAGTCCAAATCTCGTCTGGGGCAGCGCCAAACACCGACAGCGCGTAGTCCGGCATGAGCCAGCGCGGGCGCGGCTCGATCGACCGGGCGCGAAGCGCGGCCGCGCGGTCGGTCACCGCCGAGGCCAGCGGCGCAACGGCGTCCAAAGCCGCGCCGCGTGGCAGGCTCACCGGTCCCGGGACGCTTCGGTAACTCCAGGGGGTGGAGGTGCCGGGGCAGTGATTCATCGCCTGCCAAAGGATCGCGTTGACGAGCATCCGCGCCGGGGCGGACCAATCATGCATCGGCAGGTCAAAGCCGAACTCGGGGTGCGAGCCGAACGCCACGACGCGTCCCGTCCCCAACTCACCGGCCACCACGGAGAAGAGGTCTGCCGCGATCGCGCGTTGAAGCAGTGTCTCCTTGCCGTTGGGCGCCCCCATGAAGGCCTCGGCGGGGGTGAAGCGCTCGGTCCAGCCGTCGAACGCGGCCAGACCGGCCGCGAACGAGGCACCTTGAACCACCGGGGCATCGAGGAGCTCGAAGACAGGACCGTTGTAGTGAGTGAGATCGAACGCCGGGGGCAGGCCAAACATCACCGGGTGATCGGGCCGCGTCGTTCGGACGCGCAACACACCTACACCAGGCGACTGCAATCCTCCTAGTTCCCCGTCCCCGCCGTTCCAGACGCGGGCGTTGATCATCTGGAGGGAACGCTGCGCCGGGCAACTCTGGATGAACGCCTCCGAGGTGACCGCGCAGTCATAGGCCCCAGCGCAGGAGCCGACGTACATTCCCCCCTGTCGTACGAAGGTGGCAATAGCACGGGTCCCCTCCTCCCCGAGCGGCTCGATTTGCCCATGCATCGCACGAAAGCCGCCGCCCGGCACTACCAGCACATCAACGGTATTCAGTGCCCCACCGAGGATGTCGGCGTCAGAGACGAACCGCAAGGAGAAGCCGCATTCGGCAAGCACAGCCGCATGGTTGAAGGGAGCCCCTCCCCCACCGTAGAGACCGACGCGCAACGGCGCCAGCGGTGCTGCCAGAAGTCCGGCTGATCCGTCGAGCGAAACGAGTTCGACGCCGGCCTCCTCCGCCTCGGCCCGGAGGGTGTCCACCTCCACCGGTGCAGACAAGCCGGAATCGAAGGCAGGGGTCATTGGGATCACGAAGGAGCCGGCAGCGAGCGCATTGCTACCCTCAGGGATCCCGCCCGTGACGAGCAAAACTCGGCGTTGGCTTCGGAGAAGCCGGTTGGCGAAGCGGGTCGCGGTCTCCCAACCGGCGTCGGTCTCGACTGCGAACGCGGCCGGGGCGAAGTTCACCATGACGGTATCCTCCGGAGGTGGGCGCCGGGCACCCGCTAGCGAGAAGCTCGGTCGAGGACGTCGCGCAGCCCATCCCCAACGAGGTTGAAGCCGAGCACCACGACCATGATCGCAAGGCCTGGGAACGTCACCACCCACGGAGCCTCCCGCATGAAGTCCCGTCCTTCGGCGAGCATGGAGCCGAGGGAGGGATCTGGCGGCTGCACCCCGAGGCCAATGAATGACAGTCCGGCCTCGATCAGAATCGCGATGCCCATACTGATCGAGGCCTGGACGACGAGCGGGCCGAGACTGTTCGGCAGCACGTGGCGCAGCATGATTCGCCTCGGGTTGGCCCCAATCGCCCGAGCCGCCTCGACGAACTCCTCGCCGCGGACGGTGATCACCGATCCACGGAGGATACGGGCCATGATCGGGACATAAATGAGCCCCAGCGCCAGAATCTCGATGTCCGTGCCGGTGCCGAAGACCGCGATCAGCGTGACGGCAAGCAGGATCGGCGGGAAGGCCATCAGCAGGTCGAGCGGCCGCATGATCAGATTGTCGAGCACCGTGCCGAAGTATCCGGCGAGCAGACCGAGCGGCAGCCCGATCGCGACCGCCGCCAACACAGACCCGACGGCCACCATGATGGAGATGCGGTATCCGAAGAGCACCCGCGCGAACACATCGCGGCCGAAGCTGTCAGTGCCGAAGGGATGGTCCAATGACGGACCAGCTAGGGTTTGGCTGAAGTCACCGTAGTTCGGGTCGTAGCGCCCGATGATGGGAGCCAGCAGTGCGAGGATGACCACCAGGACCACCAACGCCAGCCCCACCAGAGCCCGCCGATTGCCACGCGCGCCGGTCCACCAACGTTCTTGCCGCTGCGGCGGTCCAGACGCGGATGCTAACGGTGCCTGGATGGCGATCGGTTGTGATGCGCTCATGTCGTGCTCATCGTCCGCTGTGTCGGATCCGGGGGTCGATGACTGCGTAGAGTGAATCGGTCAGGATGTTGATGACCATGAACAGAAAGGTCACGAGCAGGACGGCTCCCTGAACTACCGGATAGTTGCGCTCCAGCACGGCGTTGAGCGTCAGGCGGCCGATGCCGGGGAGCGAGAAGACTTGTTCAATGATGATCGCTCCACCGAGCGCGTAGCCGAGTTGCAACCCCATAACGGTGACGATCGGAATCGCCGCGTTTCTCAGAACGTGGCCAAGCACGACGGCGCGCTCACGCAAACCCTTGGCGCGAGCCGTCCGCACGAACGGGCGGTTGAGGACATCGAGGACCGCAGCGCGTGTCGTCCGGGTCAGGACGGCGGCGAAGTTCAGGGCAAGGGTCAGCGCCGGCAGGAGGAGGTGGCTGAGGTTGCCCCAGACTGACTCGCGGAGCGGCACATAGCCGGAGGAGGGAAGCCAGCCGAGAACGAGCGCCATCAACAAGATGAGCATGACGCCGAGCCAGAAATCCGGAATGGAGATGCCGACGAGGCCGAGTGCAGTGGATCCCTGATCGGCGAGACCACGGCGTCTCACGGCGGCGAGGATGCCGAGAGGGATGCCCATGACTGCCGACAAGAGCATGGCCAGGAACGCCATCTCGAGCGTGACCGGCAGCCGAGAAAGAAGCTGGTCACGGATCGGCTCATGCGTCCGATAGTCGACCCCAAGATCACCGCGGACGACGTTCCCGAGCCAGTGGAGGTACTGGACCGCGATCGGATCGTCGAGCCGCAGCTCACGGCGCAGCGTCTCGACGTTCTCAGGTGTGGATCGCAGACCGAGGATGACGAACACCGGATCGCCCGGGATGAGCCGGATAATAAAGAAGACGATAAGGGACATCGCAAACATCGCGGGGATGGTGAGGAGGATCCGACGGGTGATGTACGCAGCGATCATGACCAGCCCAACCGCAGACGCGCGACACGTTGAGGATGACTATGACGAGAACGTGGGACGAACGTTGTGGAACAACCTGAGCTTGAGGGATATTGGATACCGGCCTTATGAAGGACAGAGCGTTTGCGTTTCCTCGACCTCGGTCCCTGCGGGGACCGGCGAGCTGGAGTGTTGTCGGGAACCGATGACGGTACTCCAGCTGCCTCGGCCATCTCGTCCTTATCAACTCCGTAAGCCCCAGTACATCATAGGAACGGGGTGGAGATGGGGTAGAGCGGGACGTTGCTCTACCCCACCGTCTCCCCAGGAGCTTGGTCACCGGAGGAGGTGATGGCACCGGCTGGAGGACGAGCCGGCCCAGGTGCTTCGTCTACTCGGCGATGTAGACGGGCTCCATCCGGATCTCCATCGACGGGAGCGGAGTTACGCCGTAGACGTTGGCACGCACCCAGTATTGCTGGAGTTGGTTGTCGATCGGGATGATCGGCACCTCTTCCTGCACCTTAGTGATCAACGCCTTATACGCCTCCTTGCGCCTTTCGAAGTCTGTCTCCCGCGCGAAAGCGTCAAGAGCCTGGTCCATTTCCGGCGTACCGTAACCGGTGATGTTCCAGCCCGACGTCGAGTGCAGGCCTGGGTAGTAGAAGTGCGCTGGATCGAGCGTCGCGCTCCAGTAGCTGATGGTGGCGTTGTACTCCTTGGTCAGCAGGCGCTTGATCCACTCACCAGACTCGTAGTTCTGGATCTCCATCTTGATGCCGGCGCGGGCGAGCTGCTGCTGAAGCACCTGCGCGGCCTTGATCTGCGTCGGCACCTGCGGCTGCCCGTCGAAAGTGAACTGCAACCCCTCCATCCCAGCTTCCTGTAGGAGGCTCTTGGCACGCTCGTAGTCTGGTCCGTCCTGGTAAACGCTGACACTGGAGTAGTACGGGTTGTCCTCAGGAATCGCCTCCGTGGCTGTGACGGCTTGTCCAAAGAAGGCGACCTGGACAATCTCTTCGCGGTTGACAGACCAGGCCAAGGCCTGGCGAACGCGCTTGTCGTTGAACGGGGGCTTGCTGTTGTTGAGGTAGATGAAGTCGGGGAGGTACGGCTTGCCGGCCGTGACCTTGATGTCTGACTCGCCTTTGAGTTGCTCCACCTTCTGGAGGGGAACCTGCATCACCCACTGCATCTCGTTGGTCTGCAGGCCAGTCAGGCGAACCGTGTCGTCGGAAATCGCCTTAAAGATGACCTTGTCGAGGTACGGCCGGTCGGGGACGTGGTACTTCTCCCACCGCTCGAGGGTGATGTGGTCATCCTTGACCCACTCGACGAACTTGAATGGACCAGTGCCCACTGGTTCGAGCCGGGGATCCTTGCTCGCGATCGCCTTCTCGTTGACGACCTCCAAGGCAGCGGCCAGATCCGCCAGGAATGAGCCCCAGGGGTGCTTGAGGATGAAGCGAACTTTGTAGTCCCCCTGCGTCTCGACGTGGTCGATCGCCTGCAGGAAGACCGCATTGGGCGCTGCCACCTGCGGATCGAAGATGCGCTCGACCGTGAAGGCGACGTCGCGCGAGGTGAACGGCTCATCGTTGTGGAAGACGGCGTTGTCGACGAGCTCGAGATCCCACGTCGTCGGGTCGATCTGGGTCCAGCTCTTGGCGAGACCGGGGATGAAGTTGTAGTCGGCGTCGGTATAGACGAGCTTGTTGAAGATGTTCTGGTAGACCTGCATTGACGAATAGAGCTCGGCGAACGCAGGATCCATGTTCACCGGCTTGTCGATCGTTGCGGCGACCACCGTGCCACCGCGCACTGGGGGCGGGTCGCCCTGGAAGAGCCGCCTAGCCTGGACCGGCGCTGCCACCGCTGAGCGAGAGGCGAGTGCGGTGGCGAGCGAGCCACCAAAGACCGCACCACCGCCAAGGGCAACCATTCGGCGCATAAAGTCACGCCGGGACAGATCGCCGGCGACGAAGTGCTCCACGAGGTTCATCAACGCCTGATCACGCCGGTCAGCCATTGTGCTCTCCTCCTGCCCGGGCGATTGAGGTCGTAGACCGTCGGCGCCCATGACTAACGACACCACACCGGTGTCTCTTCTGGACGATCGCTGCCCCGAGTTACGCCTATTGAAACTGTATAACGCTGAGTGTAACATAGTAGAGGTTGGAGTGCCGCGCTGTCAAGGCCCGCCGTCCGTGGACTATGGGGTCAAGGTTGGCCCACCGTTGTGCCTCCCGCAAGTCGAACGTGTTATGGCGCCTTGGGGGCCTGGATGTCTACAACCTATTTTCTCGAAGGTGTCGACCGGGTGATGAAGGTCCTCGACGCGTTTACCGCCGATGAGCCGCAGCTACGCCTGACCGACCTGAGTGATCGCTCGGGGATTCCGAAGCCTCAGGTCCTGCGCATCCTATCAACCCTCGAAACGAGGGGCTACGTGGAGCGTGACCCGAGGACCAAACGCTACCGGCTTGGCCTTCGCCTCTTTGAGCTCGGTGCAATCGTTCGGCAAGAGATGGACCTACGCCGGGTGGCGCAACCTTGGTTAGATAGCCTGGCGGAGGCCACGCTTGAGACCGTCGCCCTCGTCGTGCTTGACGCGCTGGGTCCAGTCTGCGTCGAGGTGGTCGAGAGCCCAAAGGGCTTGCGTGTCTTTGCCCAAGTCGGCCGCCGAATGCCCTGGAACGCCGGTACCTCCGGAAAGGTGACCCTTGCGTACCTCGCTGAAGAAACGCGCGAGCAGATCCTCGCGAGAACTGAGTTCAAGCGGTACACCAACCTGACTGTCACCGATCCCGACGCATTAAGAAAGGAACTCCGAGACATCCGGCGAAGGGGCTACCACGTAAGCGCTGGCGACCTTGACGAGGATGCCCTCGGCATGAGCGCGCCGATCTTCGACGAGGGTGGCACGATCGTCGCTGCCGTGAGCGTGGTCGCGCCCCTGACCCGCCTTTCTGGCGCGGAATCGGAGTGCTTCGTCAATCACGTCTGTGAAACCGCTGCAGCGATCTCACGGCGACTTGGGCACCGGCGACGGGCCGACGAGGAGGCCGCTGACGATTAGCGTCCTGTCCAGCCTGGCCTCGTCGGTCTTCGGATAGGAGATTCAGTCGGGCAGGAGGGTGCCAGCGGACGATGGCCACGACCCATTCGGGATGACGGTAAACGTGGTGGCACCCGATGCTCGGCTGAGGTCGATGATGCGAGTAACGACATGCCATCCATTCGGTGAGCCTCAGAAAGTGGAGAGAGTGGAGTGCCATACGCCGTGGCGGACGGGATCAAGCTGTACTACGAGTCGGTCGGTGACGGTGTGCCGCTCATCCTTCACGGGCATCACCACCGCTGGTACATGCCGTTCCAGATCCCCTACTTCTCGCAGTTCTACCGTGTGATCGCCTTCGACCGGCGGGGCACGGGGCGGTCCGACGATCCGCCTGGCCCATGGACTGCAGGTGACCTTGCGGCGGACGTCAGCAAGCTGATGGATGCGCTGCACATCGAGCGTGCCATCGTCGGGGGGATCTCCCTCGGGGGAGTGGTGTCGTCGCAGTTTGGCGTCGACTACCCTGAGCGGACCTTAGCCCTTGTCGTTGGTCACACCGTGCCGCACCTGTGGCCGCTTGCGGAGGAGTGGCTGCGGCAACAGATCGCCGCGGCCCGAGGGAACGCCCCCGTCATCACGCGGCAGCCGCGCTCCTATGACTGGGAGGAGGAGGGGCCGCTGACGACCGCGGAGGGGTTCGAAGGGACGCCCATCGGGCGATACCTCGCGACCTTGGAGAGCGGGTTCGGGAGCCAAGAAGCGGTGCTCAAGATGCTGCACGTTCTCCTAGAATGGGATCAACGGCCCCACTACCCCGAGTTGGCCCGGTTGACGGCACCGGCGCTGGTCATTGTCGGTGCCAACGAGCCGCAGAAGACGATCGAGCTTGCCTACGAGTGGCATCATCAGTTCAAGACGTCCGAATTCGTCATTCTCCCCAATACCCACCATAACGCTGGGACCGAAAACCCGCTCGCCTGGAACGCCGCTGTTCACGGCTTTCTGCGGCGGTATGGCCTCTAGTCGTCGATCCTCACGTCGCCAGGATCGTCGGTAGTCGTTGGTGCCAGCTATTGACCTGCTCGTACGCGTGGGCCACGGCCAGCAGCTTAGCCTCGTCATAGGGGCGGCCCACAAGCTGCATCCCGACCGGTAGGTTGCCGGCAGTGAAGCCACACGGGACTGACACGGCGGGCAGACCGGTGAGGTCGAAGGGACCCGTGAAGTTGATTAGCGTCGCCAGGAGTTCCGGGTCCGCCTCATCGCTTGTGACTAAATCTTGATCCAGCAGCGTTGCCGGAGTCGGTGATGTCGGCATGGCGATCAAGTCGACCCGATCAAGGACATTGAGCATGTCATCCGTGATCCGCCGGCGCACACGCTGTGCCTCGATGTAGCTAACGGCCGGTGTGATCGCACCCAGCTCGAGCCGCTCCCGCACCGCCGGGGTGTAGTCCTCCGGGCGCTCGCGTAGCCAGGGAAGGTGGTACACCGTCGCTTCCGG
>JAUJMG010000631.1 GCA_030446955.1 Thermomicrobiales bacterium | reverse complement strand
TGACCAAGCGGCCGCGGTCCCAGGTGTCGAGCGCGATGGCGAGCGTGCCGTCGTCTTTGCGCCGGCGGACGGCCTGATCTTCAACCGGACTTTTCGCGCGATCATGAGGGCCGCATCCATCCGGATGTCGCCCTAAACCTACGACGGAGGAGGGGAGACCAACGAATCCCTTACCGCTCCGACCCTGCCGTGGCACGGTGGCCGAGGGCGGTGAAGAAAGGTTCGGCCTCATCCGTCATGCGAGGTTGCCGTCGGCGGATGAGGTCGAGCAGCAGGGTGATCGGCAGCGCCACCGCCGCGAGAAGCAAGGTGTACATAAGCGTGATCATGGCTGCGCCGGCTAGCCAGGTGATGATCAGGTAGGCCGCGAAGGTCGGGAAGTCCGCGAGCGAGTCCCTCTGCCCGGTGAAGGAGAGGGCGAGTTCGGTGTCGAGCCGGTGGCGAAGCACGAAGAGCGGCGCCCAGAGCACCAGTGCACCAACGAGCAGGGCGAGTTGAAGACCGTACCCACCGACGTGCCGCGCCAGAAGGCAGGCAACGAGAAGGAGGGAGAGAGCTAGCAGGGCGACCGTGACAGTCCGGACCATGTCGGAGGGGGGATCGAGCACGACCCGCTCGGAGGGGAACCGGCGAGAAAGGCGGTACGGCAACGCGACCAACTGCCGCCAGTTGTCGAGGAGCGAGGTCCAGGCGATGAAGGCGCCGGTCATCAAGGCCGCTAGACGAGCGATCAGCCGCCAGCCCCGATCAGGGTCCCGTGCGATATCACGAAGAAATGACCGGTTGGCGCGAGCGATTAGCAGGAGGACGACTGAGAGGGCAATGCCGAGGGCAGCGTTGCCGGCGAGCAGGCTCCGAAAATCCACGTTGTTCCCCCTTGCCTACTCACCAAGGGCCGCCAGGTCCGCCTCGATGTCCGCTAGGCGGCGATGCGCTATCGGAAGACGTTCCGCCCAGCGGTGCCGCTCCTCAGCCTCCCGGCTCCGCTCGGCCTCCAGGCGGGCAGCCTCCGCGTTCAGTGCCTGGCGCTCCAAGTCTCGACGGGTACATGCGGGGCACCGCCCGTGCCAGTCGCTCCACCCCCCGCACTTCGGGCAAGGACGGGCGAGGTCCGCCAGGGTCGGTGCGGCAGGCAGCGGCTCGCCGGCGATGGCCCGGTCTCTCAAATCGGTGGCGAAAACCGTCACGCTCCCCGCGAGGTGATGCGCGAGAGCTTTACGAAGATCGCACGGGGTCTCGTCAGGAACCAAGCGCGCCGTATCACCCACCTGATGCCGGAGGTCCCCGCGGACCACGGCTCCGCCCCGCTCGTCCCAATCGACCTCCTCGGCAAAGGCGAAAGGCTCCCCGCCAATGGCGAAGCGAACGGTCGCCTCATCGCCCGAGGTCGTCGCGATGTCAGTGATCGGGATGGGTGGCAGCGGGAAGGTCGGTTCGGGACGGCGCCGGGCGAGAGCTTCCCGATCGGCGTCGATGGTCCCCAGCGCGTCACCCAGCAGGTCGATCCGCTCTTGCCATGGATTCTCCGGTCGGAGTGCCAACTCGCCCTGCTCGATATCGAAGAGGATGGCGTCACGCCGCCGAAGCAGCTCCCGCCGGCGTCGCTCCCGGGCTGCCTTGTCCGGTGGGCCTGAGGGACGCGTCGCAGCAGGGCGGGGTTGCGGCCCGCCGTGAGTCGCCGTGCGGGCTCCATCCGCCACCGTGACCTCGTCCCGCGCCGGACGGCTCTTCGGTTCCTTCCCCAGCAGGCGTCGCCAGACCATCCCAAATTCCCTTCCGTCACATTGGGATTGTGACACAGTGACGCGCCCAACCGGAGGTATGAGTGAGACAATTTTGGGCCGCCTGCCGAAGAATCGGGAGTAGGGATCGGTGCGCCTGCCAGTAAATTCGGTCTGTGAACTGGACGTGCTGAGCGGATAGATGATGACCGGGCAGGGGTTGGGACTTAGGGAGCTTGACCGGGTCGGGGTGAACCTGCTACTCGGCCAGCGACCCCACCGGCGAGGTGCCGGGCACCGGCATCGGATCGTCCATCTCCAGCACCTCGTAGTGGTCGACGATGGCTTCCGCAACCAGGTGAGCTTCACCTGGCACCACGACGGACTCTCGCCACCGCCGTCCCATGAAGGCTCGCAGCGAACCGATATCCTTCCATACCGACATCAGGAGGAACTCATGTGGCGGGTCATCAAGCGGCGTGCCGACGTGCAGCTTGACCAAGCCCGGCGCCGCCAGCATGAGTGGAATCGCGGTATCTCGGAGCAGCCGCTCGTACTCCTCGTGCATCCCCGGTTTCACCCGGGATCGGAACACGCGGATGATCACGCGCTCGCCCTCCACCTTCCGCTGAATCGAGCCATGCTTTCGTCAGGTGCCGGCGGGCTGCACCAACGGCTGCCCAGCGATCCAGTTTACCAAGCGATCCTCCATCCTGAGAGGGAGCAACCCTGCTTGACCCGCTCCCGACACCCCGCAACAATGCCCGCATCGTGTCGCCCGTTCCCTGGCCCGACGTAGGGGG
>JAUJMG010000630.1 GCA_030446955.1 Thermomicrobiales bacterium | reverse complement strand
CAGCTCACGCTTAGATCAAAAACAGAACGTTGCCTCGCTATGCCGCTTTGAGGCAGAAGCGGTAGCCGTCACGACAGGGCCGCGGCGCCTGCGCAGGACTTCCGCAACAGAGCGCGCCACGGGGGAACGCGGCCGTATTCGGGAGGTCACTAGGCTCGCGAAGCTAGGGCGTGAGCGACAGCCGGCGGGTGACCGTCAGGGGCCTCGGCGAGCGGCCCTCGACGATCACGCTCACGGACGCCCAGGCTGCGGCGCCGGCCTGCCCGACGGCGGCGGCGGCGCCTCTGCCGAAGGAGAGCCGCGTCGTCTCCTTGACGCCGCCTCGGTGACGCTCGGCGGAGCCGCGCACCGGCACGACCTTCTCCCCGGCGTGGAGGAGGCCGACAGGCCGCACACGGCAGCGCTGGCGACACCGCACCTTGATGTTGATGCGGCCGTTGCGGCCGAGCCGCGCGACCTTGGGCAGGTCGAGCGCGACGACCGGCAGGGGCGGGAGCAGCCGGCGGGGATCCTCGCGGACGACTGCTTCCACGCGGCGTGAGGGATAGCCGTTGTAGAGGACTACCGCCTCGCCCCCGTCGGCGATGGCGCCGATCGGATGGGACCCGTTCGCACCGATCGGAAGCTCGGGGGCGCCCCACACCCCGTCCTCGCGGATCCGCACACCGATGTGGTTGCCGTCAGGGCCCCGGCAGACGGCGACCATGCTCGCCAGCAGGTCGCTGCCGGTCGACGTCGCCAGGTGGCCGGGGCAGGCTTGGGGCCCCCCGAGGGGGATCGGGCCCACGTGGGCGCCGGAAGCCAGGCGCGAGTAGAACTCAAGCCCTCCCGAACCCGCGGTGTTGCCGGTCTGCGAGAGCAGATCGACGGCACCACCGGGCTCTGCCAGCAGCTGCACCGGAAAGCCATCGTGCGCGAGCTCACGCGCCGGGCCGAAGGCCCCTTCGGGACCCGCCAGGACGTAGCTCGTGCCGGGAACGTGCGTCCCCGTCCCCGGCCCGGCGTGCTGGGTGGCGGCCAGCAGAGCGATCCCACGAGCGTCGACCGCCGCCCACAGCACGGCGGGCGAGCCCAGTGGCACCGGCCGCCCCGCACCGAAGTGCCCCGCGGGCGGCCGGTAGGCAGCAAACGGCCCGCCGGTGGGATCGACCCATCCAACGACCGCGGCGCCCGCCGCGTTCATCGCCAGCTGCAGGAAGTCCCCCCGACCCAGGTCCTGCGCCCGCGTCGCCGACCCGTCGCGGCGCACGAACGCCGCCCGAACCACCTCAGGGCCACCGGCCCGGGTCTCCATCCAGGCGACCAGCGCGTTGCCCTCGTCATCGACGGCGACCTGCGCGTCCCCACCGTAGCCCTCGATGTCGAAATGCGCCACCTCGCGAAACGAGTCGCCGACCGAGGCGCGGTACACGCGCAGCACCCGTCCCCCGTCGACCCGAAGCACCGTCGCGACACCCCCGGGCGACAACGCAGCCGCGTCACCGGGCCGCGGCGAACGTCCGTCGCCGAGCACCTGCGATGACCGCCACGGGCGCTGCGCGGGGCGCCAAGCGTAGTTGAGCGTCGACACGTGAGGGGTCTCGGGCCCCTGTTGCTCCCACATCGCGAAGGCGTTGCCGCGCGCGTCCATCCAGACATGGGCGCTGTAGGCGAACGGGGCCGAAACCGGCTCCGGGGGCCCCCAGGTCACCGAAGCCGCGGCGAGGCCCGGGGACAGAGCCAGGAGCGCGAGCGCGATAAAAGCTCGGGCGAGCATCCGCCAAAGGTAGAGCGACCCGGACAGGCTGACGCACCGGATGCGAGTATGGGGCGAGGCACACCACCGATTGAGCCACTGCACGGCCAACGACCTCTCCATTGCCTTCCAGATGACTTTCGCCTGAAGCCGGCTTCCGCTTCTGCCTCAAAGCGGCAGCGCCGTGGCGTACGGTCCGCTGATGCGGGCCGAGGCGAAAGGCTGGCGGAAGGCAGCCGGGGATCGCGCTGTTCACGGTCGCCTCGGGAACACGAGATCCAATCCCTCGCTCAGGACGCTGTAGATGTAGGGGCCTGGGGTCTGACACCGAGCGAAGATCCGCTTCTCGTTGGTCAAGAGGCGCTCGCCCATCTGCTCACCGGTGAGATTGCCGCTGGCGATGCAGAACATGCGGGCAGCGGCGCGGCGCACAGCCTCATGCTCCTTGTAATTGCGGCGAATCGCCTTGTCCTTGGTTAGCAGTACAAGGCCACTAGCTGCGGCTTCCGCGATCCACACATCGTCCTCGAGATCGTCAAGACCGGGATACACGTCGGCCATGACTTGAACCGGCCAGCCTGCCTCACGAAGGAGCGTCGGAACGATCTCGCTCCCGAGGCTCCGGTCGACGAAGAATTCAGGCGGCCGCTCGGCAGGCGAGCGTTTCGACACGGATTACGTCTTCGACCTCGTCGCGCGAAATCCTGAAATCGCGCGCGAGCGTTTCAATGCTCTCGCCTGCCACGAACCGGTCAGCGATGTCTTCTACGCGCGCTTGACCACTCGCAAG
>JAUJMG010000629.1 GCA_030446955.1 Thermomicrobiales bacterium | reverse complement strand
CATGAGCGGGACTCCTGGGGTCGGGATCGGTCTAGGACAGGAGTGTACCAAGAACCGGTCGGGTGTCGTACACGCGTTGAGCTGGCCGGGCCCCTGGTTAGCATCGGGACGCACGGGTGAACCGGTCGGCAGACCATGAGCCTCTTGGCACCACGTGCTGCGTCACCGAGAATCGGGGGAGGTCGGCCAGCGGCGGCCGCCTCGCGAGCCCCGGCGTTCACCCCGATACGCCGGCGTTCCACCGGCTGCCCACGGAGCGCCCAACCCCCCGGTAATCACCCGGCGTTCGTATCAGGGGCTACGGCCGTCATGGACTGCGCGTAACGGCAGCGGTCAGCGACGTGTCGCCTTACCGACCTCGGTCATTGCGGGCTTCGGTCGCAACCGCTGCCGCGACCTGATGCACGATGATCTCAGGAAGCAGCCCGATCTCGGCCAGTTCGCTCAGGGCATCGGTCGACGCGACGCGCATCAGGGCCTCCGCCTGCCGGTGTCGCACTTGGTGTGTGTCGTGCGTCGCGTCGGCATCGAGCTCCGCCAGTTCGGCGACCGCCTCTTCCTCCCACCGTGCGAAGCTGGCCTTGGCGTCCTCGACGGCCGCCGGATCGAGATTCGGCAGGCGCATGAAGAGCTCCAGCGCCTCGCCGGTGCGCCGCGCGGAGAGCCGCCGGGCGCTGGCTTCCGCATAGGCGAGCTCCGTCGGGTCGTCACCCACCGGGCTCGGCAGCCAGCTCGTCACTTTGGCCACCATCCGGTCAAAGCGGGGCCGCTCGCGGCGGTGCAGGTCGGCCAAAGAGACGTGGCCCACGCCCAGGGCTTCGGCCTGGTCGTCCACCTCGTGCAGCAGTATACGGGTGACCATCGGCGGCAGCAGACCGGCGTCGCTCAGGTGCTGGTAGGTCCCGCGCTCTACCACGAGCCCGCGCCGCGTGACGACCTGGATCTCGTCAGCGGCGGTGAGCGAGAGGCTTGCCAGTTCGACGCGCGCCGCCTCCTCGGCGGCGTCGAGCTCGGACGACACGACGGGATCCTCGATGCCCAAGTCAGCGAGACGTTTGCGAGCGGCCGCGATGGCCGAGAGGCGGGCGCCACCCGCCAGGAAACGGTCGGCCGAGCTTGGCTCGTCCAGTCCCAGACGGCGCACGAGCGCCCCGATCGTCGTCGCGTTGAGCAGGAGGGTGGCGAGGACCACACCACCCGTCATCGCCACGAACTGCTCCCTCTGGGGAAGCTCCTCTGGCAGGGCAAGGGCCAGCGCGAGGGCCACGCCGCCCCGCAGGCCGCCCCAGATGAGCACCACCTGGTTGCGCATGCCCACCGGCGGGATGCCGGCAACCCGCTCCAGCAGTGAGACCAGCGGCACGACGGCGACGGCACGGGCGAGGAGCACGGCGGCGATGGCGAGACCAATGGCACCGACGTTATCGGCGAGCAGCGCCGGATCGATCGCGAGGCCGATCAGGAGGAAGAGGAGCGCGTTGGCGACGTAGCCGAGCGCCTCCCAGAGCGCCTCCCAGAGTTCCCGGACCGGCGCCGTGGCACGGATGGGGGCGGAGCCGCCCAGGACCAGACCGGCGGCAACCGTGGCGGTCACGCCCGAGAAGCCAAGCACCTCATCGGCGAGCATGAAGCCGCCGTAGGCGACGGCCAGGGAGAGGGCGGCTGCTGCGAGCCGGTCGAGCCATGGCAGCGCCAGCGCCGCGAGCAGCCCCACCCCCGCGCCGATGGCCGCGCCCCCGAAGAAGACGGTGATGAAATCCCACACCCCTTCGCCGGCGTTCAAGTCACCACCGAGCGCCGCGGAGAGCAGGATCGTGAACAGGACAATGGCGACGCCATCATTGAGCAGACTCTCCCCCTCGACGAGGGTCAGCAGGCGCCGCGGCACGCCGAGCTCGCGGAATATGGCCACTACCGCGACCGGATCTGTCGCTGAGATGAGTGTGCCAAACAGCAGCGCGGGGATCAGCGGCGTCCCGAGGCCAACGTACAGGGAGAGACCGACCAAGGCCGCTGAGATGGCCAGCGCCGGAATCGCCAGGACGAGGATCGGGCCGAGGTTGCGGACGAAGGCACGCGTGGAGAGACCGAAGGCGGCCTCGAAGACGAGCACGGGCAGGAAGACGAAGACCAGGACCTCCTCGAACCGCTCGCCGTGGAGCGGACTTTGAATGTGACTGAGCCAGCCCGCCACGAAGCCGACTGCGGCGAGGACCACCGTCAGCGGGAGGTTGGCGCGGCGGGCCAGGACGCCGAGAACCACGGCCCCGGCCAGGAGTGCCGAGAGGAGCAGGAGCCATGCGCCCAAGCTCATGGTCGCGTGTCGCTCATCACATATCCTGTTTGCCGCATACGCATGGCAAGCGGACACCAGACGTCATTATCTCCGCAATCCAGCGTACGACAAGAGGACCCTGAAGAAATTCGCCCCGCCCCGTCACTTCCGGAGATCTTTGGCTCTGTCTTCGCTCTTTGGCATGCCTCTACCCACTTGCTCACCCCAGTCGCCGCCCCATGGGGCACAGGGAGTGAGCGGGAAGTT
>JAUJMG010000137.1 GCA_030446955.1 Thermomicrobiales bacterium | reverse complement strand
TCCTCTTCCCGGTGATGGCCATCGGTCTGACGATGCTCGGGTTCACCTTTCTCGGGGACGGGCTGCGGGACGCCCTTGACGTCCGGGGGAATGACGTGTGACAGCCTATCCGCCGGGAGCGACTGCGTGGTGGAGCTGCTTGGCTCCCAGCGCTCCCTCGGTGACCCTGCCCACAATCCACCACCACGATCTCTAGCAATGAAAGGAGGGGTAGCAAGCGCGACCGCTCACGGACTGCGGGGGGCTGAGAACGCGCAGCATGTGATCGAAGCGCGGAACCGAAGCGGCATCGATCGTTGCGAGACCGGCATGCGCCGGCCGAGGGCAAAGCGGACGTGTTGAGAGGTGAGGAGGCTGACGGATGGCACTGAACGAGGATAACCGGTCACCCGAGGAGCGTGTTCTGGCGACAGAGTTGACCCGCCGCGGACTCGTGAAAACTGCGGCCACGGCGACCGCCGGCGCTGCCGCTCTTGGAGGTGCCGTCAAGTTTGGGGCGCGCCCCGCGGCGGCTGCCGCACCAAACGCAGCCCAGGCTGCCGGTGCTGAGCAACGGTTCTATAACTACGTGCTGCAGAACAATCCGCTGACCTATGACTTCAATGCCAATCTGTACGCTGGGGCGGAGCCTGAAGTTTGGGCAGGTCTCCTGACCTTCGATCCTGACGGCCGGGTTGTCCCCGACTGGGCTGAGCGGTGGGAGTCCAACGAGGATGCCTCGGTCTGGACTTTTTTCCTTCGCCAGAACAACAAGGGGTGGTCTAACGGAGATCCCGTCACGGCTCACGACGCGGTCTGGTCCCTGGCCCGTATCCTCAATCCGGAGACGAACAATTCCTACGCCTTCATCCTCTATGACGTGAAGAACGGCGAGGCGTTCAACGGCGGCACGGCAAAGGCGGAGGACCTCGGTCTCAAGGCACTCGACGACTGGACGGTTGAGATTACGCTGGAAGGGCCGCGGGCGAACTTCCCCCAGAAGCTTGCCTACACCGCCTGCGTCTTTGCACACCGGCCCTCAGTAGAGCAGCACGGGGAGAAGTGGGCACTCGGCGGAGATATTCCGCTGGTCTCCAACGGTCCGTACAAGCTCGACCTTTGGGAGCAGGGCGTCAAGGCCGAGCACTCCGTGAACCCGGGGTACTGGGACGCCGAGAACATCCAGGTGACCAAGCTGATCGATCCGATCATCCCGGGTGACCAGACGGCCCTCGCGTTCGAGAGCGGCAAGGGCGATCAGCAACTGGACTGGACGCCGGTCGGCGCGGCCGACCTCCAGCGTTTCCAGAGCGATCCGAACCTAGGGCAGCTGCTCAAGCAGTTTGTCTACCCTGGGATTTGGATGCTGCTGCCGTCCAACGGGCAGCCGCCGTTTGACAAGCTCGAGGTGCGTCGGGCGCTCAGCCACGCCATCGATCGGGATCGCCTCGTCACGGTGACGAACGGTCTGGCCCTGCCAGCCAATGTCATGACCCCTGTCGGCGTCTATGGGTACTTCGAGGATCCGGCGATCTCGGAGATCCAGAAGTTTGACCCCGCGCTGGCGATGGAGTCGCTCAAGGGCACTGAGTACGAGGGCGGCCAGAACTGGCCTGAGATTACGGTGCTGATGCGCTCCGACGAGGGGCAGCTCAACTCCAACCTGATGATGAACGACATCGCTGCCCAGCTCAAAGAGAACCTCGGCATGGACGTCAAGATCAACGAGCTGCCCGAGGCGACCTTCCGCCCGACCTTGTACGAGAACACGGCGCAGCTGGTCTGGATCCGGTGGTGGATGGACTACCCGGATGCCGACAACCAGTACTACGACATGTTCTACGGTAAGAAGGCCAGCAACAAGCGCCAGGCCTGGACGAACGATCAGTTTGATCAGTTGATCGTTCAGGCGAAGGGCGAGCTGGATCCAGAGAGGCGGCTGGAGCTGTACAAGCAGGCTGAGCGGATCATCCAGGAGGATGTGGGGTACATCCCAGTTGTCTTCCGGGTCGATCAGAATGCCTTCAAGCCCTGGGTGAAAGACCTGCCGACCAACGAGCAGGGGTTCACCGTCCCGGACGGCAACATCTACGTTCGTGGGGTGACGGTGATCACGACAGCTGAGCGGCCGGCGGAGTAGATCAAACCGAGCCTGGCGACAGGAACACTCGAAGCGAGACGGGATGCCCGGCTGGGGGCATCCCGTCTCGCCGTTTCAGCGTCGGGTGCGGAGTTGCCGTGGGCGGCGTCCGGGACCTGGCCGGAGGTTCTTCCCGGCGCCCTTCGCGTGCGATACTGGCACTGGTAGGAGACCCAGCACGCAGTCAGAACTGCTGCGGCACAAGCGATAGGAGAGGCTCCCGTGGCGGACGGACACCCAACGTACCTTTGGTGGAACGGTGAGCGGCGGCGATGGGAAGACGCCACCGTCCATGTCACGGATCTCGGTTGGTCGACGGTAGGGGCAGTGTTTGAGGGCATCCGCGCTTACTGGAACGACGAGGCCGATGAGCTGTACGTCTTTCGCCTGCGGGAGCACATGGACCGCCTGGCGCGGTCGATGAAGCTGGTTCGTCTGCCTCTGGAATACTCGGTGGACTCGCTGATCGGGGAGATCATCGAGCTTCTCCGAGCGAATGAGACCCGTGAGGATACCTACATCCGTCCGCTCGCTTACGCCGGCAACACGACCGGCAAGCGCTTCGCTCAGATCGGTAACGAGGCGGAGTTGCTGATTAACACGCACCCGATGCCGTCCCATCTGATGACGGGTCTCACCCACACCGCCAAGATCAGCTCGTGGAAGCGGATCTCCGACACCGTGATGCCGCCGCGGATCAAGAACCTCTCAAACTACCGGAACGGGCAGTTGGCTGGTCAGGAGGCGCGCCTCGACGGTTATGACACCGCTTTTATGATCAATGATCAGGGCAAGGTGGCGGAGGCCCCGGGCGCATGCGTGATGCTTGTTCGAGATGGCAAGCTGATTACCCCGGACGCCACGAGCAGCATCCTGGAAAGCATTACCCGGGACGCCCTCATGACCCTGGCGCGCGAGGTGCTGCAGGTCGAGGTCGTTGAGCGGCAGGTGGATCGGACAGAGTTGTACCTCGCGGACGAAATCTTCACCTGCGGGACCGCCGCCGAGATCACGCCGGTCGTCTCCGTCGATAAGTACGATGTCGGCGGTGGTGAGATCGGCCCCATTACGCGCGGCCTGGAGCAGGCCCTTCATGACGTGCTCCGGGGCAGGGAGGACCGCTTCTCCCACTGGCGAACACCGGTGCAGGCGCCCGTGGGGGTGACGGCCTAAAGGGGTTGTGTGGCGGTGGGCTGCTCACTCACCGGTGCCGCACTCCCGACGATTGCATCTGCCTCGATCTCAACCAGCATTGCCGGGTCAACTAGCGCGCTGACCGCGACAAGAGTATTGGCGGGGCGGATGTTGCCGAACGCTTTGACCAGTTCGTCGGCGACCTGGGGCCAAATCTCGATGTCGGTGACGTAGACCCGATAGCGGACGATGTCGGCAAGGCTCGCTCCGGCCTGGTCGAGCGCCCAGGCCAGATTCGCCAGAATCTGGCGGGTCTGAATCGCGGGCTCGCCGTGCCCGATGAGGGTGCCATCGCGCATCGCCGTGGTGCCCGACACGTAGATCGCATCGCCGACACGCACCGCACGAGAGTAGCCCACTGCAGCTTCCCAAGGTGTGCCTGAGCTAACCCGGCTTCGTCTTCGCGGCGCTGAATCCACGGTGGTCCTCCATCAATGCCCCCTGCGTGGCGCTCACCCATCCGGCTGCTGCGCGGGCAGGCCATTGTATCCCCGCATGCGGCTAAGGGCACCCGCCAGACGTACACTTGTTAGAGAGCCCGCGTGGGCTCAATGCGTTCTCGCCGGCTACCGCGATGAACCTTTCGCGGGGCAATGACTCGTTCAACAACTCAGGAGCATCGACCTTGAGCCAGCGTATGCGCCCTCACGAGCCTCAGCCATCGTTCGATCCTGCAGGTCCGTCGCCCCGTTCGCGGATTCAGGCTGCTGTTCGGTCCGTTCTTGCCGCGCTGACCCTGACTGCCGCCTTCGGGGCCGGCGTCACCGTGGACCGCCTCGCGTGGGATGGTGGATCTGGGGCCGGCGCCTCGTCCTCCTTCACCGACTCGGAGAAATTTGGCGTCTTACAAGAGACGTGGGATGCCATTCACACCCAGTACGTCGAGACAGAGGCGATCGACGATGAAGAGTTGGTCTACGGTGCGAGTCGAGGCATGGTCGACGCTTTGGGAGACACGGGCCATTCCCGCTTCCTGGACCCTGAGGAGGCCGACGACTTCGAGCGGGAGATCCGGGGAGAGACAGTCGGAATCGGGATCTACCTTGACCTCGCGTCCGGCATGCCCACTGTGATTGCACCAGTCGACGATGGACCGGCTGACCGGGCTGGTGTCCGCGCCGGAGACGTTATTCTGAAGATCGGCGACGAGCCGGTCGAGGGTCTGACGCCTGAAGAACTGCGGGATCGCCTAGGCGGTGACGAGGGAACTCGGGTTACCCTCACACTTCGCCATGCGGGAGACAACGAGCCCTACACGGTGACGCTCTCCCGGGCCAAATTGACCATCCAGCCCGTGAGTTGGAGCATGCTGCCGCACGGTGTTGCTCACCTGCGGCTCAGCGAGTTCTCCGGAGGGGCGACCGAAGACCTCAAGGAAGCGATCGGGCAGATTCGAGAGGCCGGCGCGAGCAAGATGATTCTGGACATGCGGGACAACCCCGGTGGGCTCGTCTTCGAAGCGATTGGGGTGGCCAGCCAGTTCCTGCCCGAGGGCACGACGATCTACCAGGAGCGGGATCGGGCTGGGTCTGTCCGCAGCGTCACCACGACGGGAGAGGGAGTTGCCCTCGATCTGCCGCTGGTGGTCCTGGTGAACGGCAATTCTGCGTCGGCGGCGGAGATCGTCGCGGCCGCGCTTCGGGACAGCGGGCGGGCGTCATTGCTGGGCGAGCGTACCTACGGCACGGGCACCGTGCTGACGCCGACGGAGTTTGAGGACGGCTCCATGGCCTTGATCGGCACTGCCCTCTGGCTGACTGCCGATGGCGAGCAGATTTGGAAACGCGGCGTGGACCCGGACGAGACAGTGGCGCTTGCCGATGAGGTGTACCCCACCCGGCCGAGCCAAGACCCAGAGATTACCGAGGCGGAGCTGGCGAGGTCGAAGGACGATCAACTCGTCGCCGGTCATGAGCGGCTTCAAACTGGCCGTGCTGCCTTACCTTCTCCGCCGGCTAACTCAGCCCCGTAATGGAAGGAACCGGTGACCAAGGGCAGCGGCCTACCTGAATGGCACGGGATCTGCAACACGGTGCCTTGCGCTGGGGTTCCCGGCACAACCATGACGGGAGGTACTGATGTCGTTTCCCTATCCACAGGACCGCCATGCGGATCGCAAGACCAAGGGTGAGCAGCCGTACAAGGATGAAAAGGAGGCGTTGACTCAGCAATCGTCGCAAATCCAGGCGGAGGCTGAGGCGTACGGCGAGGCTCGGCGCGACGAATCTGACGAAGACCGTGAGCAGCGGGTGGCCGACGAGATGCGAGAGCGCTTTCGGCAGGTTGCGGATGAAGTCCGGCAAGAGGAGAACGCCTAGAACACCGGCGGGTCGACCGGCTGGAGGCCGGAGCCCGCTGGGCTGGATGTAGCGGTGGAGGCGGTCTCGTGACGAGCGAACCTAGCGAACGAGAGGGAATTGGCGGGGAGACTGCCGACGTGCAACCCGCGCGCACCCATGACATGGGCCGATCCGAAGTCATCGAGTCTGGAACTGACCCGGACCAGGAGCGGGTTCGCGAGGTCGTGGGGCGGCGCGGGTACGACGAAAACGACGACCTAGCCGACGAGAACGAGGAACATTAGATCCGAGTGACGTCGGCCTCCGACGCCGAGGAGTTCAGGGAGGTTCCCTGTTCCCCTCGGCGATCGGTTTTCGCGCTGCTACTGACCCGTGCGCTGCTTCTGCATGCCCTGGCCTGATCCGAATCCACCCTGGGTGATGATGCCGTCCGCATTAGTGTCCGACGAAGGACCTTCCTCAGCGGCACGGCGACGCTCGGCTTGCTGCAGCAGTTCCGCGGCCTGCTGACCCGTCAATTCTCCTCGTTGGACAGCCTCGTCCACGGCGCGAGAATTGAGGATGTCATCGAGGCCGCCGGAAGGCGGCGCATCATCACCGTGATCGTGGTCGGCCAGCGCGTCCTCAACCTCGCGGTTGCTGGCAAGGCGTGACTCTCGGTCGATATTCGCTTCGAAGGTGCGGGCGTCATCGCTCATCGGATACTCCTCTCCCGTTCGAACCTTGATGGGGTGTCCATCCGCACGACCCCCATACGCTTGTGGGGTGCAAGAACGGTGCCCATCAACCTGTTTGGGCCTAGCAGAGCAGTCTGATGGGCGTGGTATCGTTCGCCCGTTTGTCTGGGTTGATGCTGCGGGCCGTTGGCGCCAGTAGCCGCCCAATCCATGAGAGAGGAAAGACGTCCGGAATGTTGTCAACCGAGACCTGGCCACGACCAGCGGTCCGCGTCTGGACCGTGGCGCAGCGCTTTCAAAAGTTTCTGGTCGTGGGTGCGGTGGGCCTTGGGCTCAATCAAGGCATGCTGGTCGTTCTGCATGACCTGGTCGGTTTGGGGCTGCTGATTGCCTCCCCGGCCGCGATCGCGGTCTCGATGATCGTCACGTTCCTGCTCAATGAGGTCTGGACCTGGCACGACCGGGGCACCGGCCGAATTGCGACGAGGGCTCTTCCTTACGCGTTGATCAACACCGGTGGCCTCATCATCAACACGGGTTTGCTTTCGGTGCTCGTCGACCAGGTGGGAATGCACTACTTCGTCGCAAATCTTATTGGTGCTGGGGCTGCCGCGGTCTGGAACTTTGCCCTCAACAACGCAATCACGTGGCGGGCCTAGGGTCTGCTGCTCTCGATCAACCACTGGTTATGAGGGGCGGTGTGGAGGGCCCATTCACGGCCGCGAGACTCCCGCTGGAATCCCAGCTTGAGCGGACCCCGCAGGATGCCAGCTGGTTGATGCCGCTGATGCTGCTCTTCCTCGTCAAGCAACTCTTATTGGTGGCCATCATTGGCCCGTTCACGGGGCACGACGAGGTCGACCACTTCTACTACATCCAGCGGCTCGCAGCCGGAGAGGGTCTGGGTGTGGTCGGCGAGGTGATGCTTCCGAAAGAGACGAAGCCCTACCGGAAGTATGTTGCTGATTACCCAAACAATGCGGAGGTCATCCAGCCGCCGCTCTACCACGCCTTGCTCGCTCCAATCAGCCTGCTCGTTCCGCGCGGAGTGGAAACGGATCTCTACGCGCTTCGGCTGATCTCCGTGGTGATTGGTTTGGCTGCCGTCTGGCTTGCCTACCTGATAGCCGGACTCGTCTTTCCTGGCGCGCCGCTGCTTCGTGCCGGCGTGCCGGTCTTTGTTGCGTTCCAGCCCCAATTCTCGTTTGAAGCTGCGATTGTCAATCACGACATCCTGGTGATTGCTCTCTTCTCACTGGTTTTCTACCTGACACTGAGGGGCCTGCGTGAGGGCTTCTCGCCGCGTCGCGAGTTCCTTCTGGGGCTAGTGGTGACCGCGGGGCTCTGGACGAAGACGAGCGTCGGTTTGGTTTTGCCTGTCGTTGCGCTAGGCGTGTGGCTTGGGTGGCGGGATCGGCGGTGGTCCTGGGGTGATCGGGTTGCGGCCTGGCATTGGCTTGCCGGCAGCCTCTTTCTCACCGTCGTCTTGCCCCTCCTGCTGGTCACTCCCTGGTTCATTCGTTCCTTCGTGCTGTACGGCGATCCAACCGGATCTCGGCGGCTGCAGGAGATCCCGGAATACGGCGATCAGGCCCAAGGCTACTGGGACATGCTTCCGGACCGAGAATTCTGGCGAGGCCGGTTGGAGGATTTCTGGGGCAATTACGGTTGGCGTCAGGTGCCTTTTGACCCTCATGTTTATCGCGTCGTGTGGATCGTCTGGGGGATGGCCGCCATCGGCTTGCTCGCGTTCCTGATCCGTGCCCTGGTGCGCCGGCGACGGAAAGCGCCGCCGCTGCTCAGCCGCTATCAGTGGCGGGCGATTGGGTTGATGGCGCTTTCGGTCGTGCTGCTGATCTACGGCGTGCTCTACGTCGGGACCATCCAGTTCACCCAGTCGCGGTTCGCGTTTCCGGGGATGATCGGATTCGCCGTCCTCACCCTCATTGGGGTAGACCGGTGGTTGCCGGAACGGCTGCGGCCACTGGCTCTTCCTCTGCTGGTGGCCCTCTTGATGGGCCTCAACGTCCTGACTGGGCTCCGGTTTCTAATCCCCTTCTATTACGGCCCCGGCGGTGGCGCCGCGATCTCGCCGTGATGCGCCCAGGAGCCGTGGCGGCGCTGGTTGCGATAGTGGCGGTAGCGGTGCTGCTTATCGGCGCTCTTGCCGTACCGTTTGAGGTTCGGAATAGCGCTCCGTTCGGGTTCAATCTCACCCTTGATGCGGAGCGCGGAATCGCCGTCAGCGGCCGGCAGGTGGTGCCCAACTACCCGAACTTCAACCGTGTCGATCTCGACCTTCGGTCCTACACCATGGGCGATTCCTATGATCTCACCCTCTACATCCGTCCCGACGAGCCTGGCGCCCCGCCCCCGCCGATCCGAACGATCCCTCTGACGGTTCCCGCGTCCCAGATCTTTCACCGTAAGGCGCCGTTCGCCTCGCCATTCACCACGGTTCGCTTTCCACCCATCGCTGACTCGGCTGGTCAGGCGTATGAAGTTTGGGTGGAGCGAGGAACGCGCAACCGCGACGATGTCGTCGCGGTCTGGAGCTTCAAGACGTATTCCCAGGTCACCGGGCGGGTGGTGCTCGGGGCGCTGCTCAGCCACCCGGCCGGAACGGCCGCTCCATCCGCCGTACGAGTGGGACTTGCCCTCCTGCTGCTTGGGTTCGTCGCTACTTTTGGCTGGCTGATGGCGGGATTGACGACGTATGCCTTGCGATGGAATCGCGGATCTCAGAGACGCCCGGCGTCCCGTTAGTGGCTCGTACTGGTGTCGGATGGTATACAGTACGGGATTCGCGCGGCGGACAGCGCTGCCGTGCGCCTAGGATTTGGTGAGGTAATACGTCCACCTGAGCGTCCATAAACGTGTTGCTCCGGGTGCTGACCTGCGAGTCACTTCATGACGGCGGGCTGACCGCCAGGGGAAGGAACTGAAACCAATGGAGAACGGCCACGGCCCGAACGGTTCGAGCGGCGCTTCCGTCGCCGGCTCGAACAAGTCGACAGTGGTGATGGGGGCCGGGCCGGGCGGGCTCTGCTCGGCCTACGTGCTCAGTAAGGCCAACATGCCAGCTG
>JAUJMG010000628.1 GCA_030446955.1 Thermomicrobiales bacterium | reverse complement strand
GGTCGAGCATCTCGTCGATCATCCGGCTGAGGCGACAGGCGTTCTGGTTGATCTCATCAGCGAACTCTCTCACGTCGCTCCGGTCGAAGTCGCGGTCCCGGATGAGCTCGCTGAACCCCCGGATGCTCGTGAGCGGAGTTCGAAACTCGTGGCTGACCACCGAGACGAAGTCGCTCTTGACCTTGTTGAGCCGCCGGAGTTCGGCGTTGGCGGCCGACTGCACCTCAAGGGCTGCCGCGATCTCCGCCTCGACCCGCCGGCGCTCCTCCAGTTCCCGGTCCCGTTCGATCTGCGTCGCCAGGAGGCGCGCCAACACCACCAGGAATCCGACCTGCTCGGGCGGAAACGTCCGAGGCTCCGGATCGACCACACAGAGAGTGCCAAAGAGGGTCTCGTCGGCTAGGACCAGGGGCACGCCCAGGTAGCTGCCGATGGTTGGAAAGAGAGCGGCCGCCGGGTGGGAGGCGAGAACGGGATCGGCGTAGGTGTTCTCGATGAGCAACGGCCGCGGTTCGACCGAGCCGGCGATGCCGCTGCAGAAGCTGTGCGAGACCGGAAAGACTGTCCCAGCGGTGATGTCACAACCACCAGGCGCGTTGTGCGACGCGAGCACAACCTCCGCATCACCCTGGAAATGGCCAAGGAATGCCGAGCGCATGCCCAGCTGCTCGCTTGTGAGCCTCACGATCGCCCGGCTCGCCTCATCAGTCGACGCGAAGCCGCGGGCGGACAACGCCCACAAGCCGGACAAGTAGGCCGCACCGAGATCCCGGGTGAGTCGCTCCCCGTCCACGCCTGGCTCCTTCTACAAACCGGTGAGCATCGTCATCTCCCAGCATGAGGACGGCTCGATTCAGTAGACAGACGACCACCCGTCTTGTTCAACCTACCACGAGCAGGATGAACTACTCACCGCCTTTGTGCGACACGCCGCCGTTTTTCATGGCCTTTTCATCCTGGCGTCATGGCCCCTTCATGTGGCTTCGGTAGGCTTCGCCACATCAGGATGGGGCATCCCGATGGAGCACGACATGAATGGCAGGAGGATTCCCGTGACGTTTGACTCCCGCGCCCCCAAATCCCGTTCAATCGCCGTCGTGGCGCCAGGCTGGGCAGCAACCGCGTCCAGGACGAACGTGGCACCCATGACGACAGAGGCGGTGCCCATGCCCCCGCAGCGTCGGAGCACGCCCACGGACGGCCGCGTCAGGCGTGACAACGGGACCACGAGCGAGCACCGCCGCGCAAATGGCACCGGCACGGTGGCCTACCGACGGGGTGAGGTGATCTTCACGCCGGGGCAGGGTCAGCACCAGGTCTACATCGTCCGCTCGGGATGCGTCCGCATCTTCAAGACCCTGCCGGGTGGCCGCTCGGTCAACCTCGGCCTCCTCGGACCGAGCACCGTCTTTACGCAAGAGGACACGACCGAGGGCATCGCCTCGGGCACGGTCGCCGAAGCCCTCGTCGACTCGACCGTCTCCGTCGTCGAGACCGAGGCTTTAGCCTCGACCATCGTCGAATCCCCCGAGTTGGCCGCCGCGATCGTCTCGGCCATGACCCGTCGGCTGACGGATCTGCAGACCCAGGTCGAGCACCTGTTGGTCCGCGACACAACAGTCCGGCTGGCCACGACCCTCCTTGCCTTGGCCGAGTGTTTTGGGCGGCCCACGGCCGACGGCATGGTGGCCATTGCCCTGCCGCTTACGCACCAGGGGCTGGCGAACATGATCGGCTCGAACCGTGTCACCGTGACCCGCAGGCTGCTCGAGCTCCAGGAAGATGGAAGCGTGCGCTCCCTCGGCCGCAATGTCATCGCGGTCGACCCGGGCAAGCTGCGCGAGCGTGCCCGGCAAACGGCTGGGCGCGACAACGAGCAGGCATCGGCGGCGGTTGGAGCGTGAGTGGTCGCTGAGCACGTGAAACGGCGCGGGGCGGGCACTGAGACTAAGTGGCCTGTCCGCCAGGTCTAACGGACGCTGGCGGTGAGGACAATGCCAGGCCGACGGCGGCTGGCGGGCCCGCCGGGAGAGGAAGGCACGGACCATATTCGGCAACGCCTCGTTTGGCCGCCGCGCCACCGGCCCTGACGAGGGCAACCCGGTCCTCCGGCGGGCCCTCGACATCGCCTGGGAGCTCCTCACCGTGATGATGCTGGGTGCCGTGCTGGTCCTGCCGCTCGCCTGGATGTTGACCCACCTGCTCGCCTAGGTGCCCACTGAGGGGTTGGGAGAGGGAGGGAGAATCGAAAACTTCATCCCCCGGACTCACCCAGGTCTCGATAATGGCCGTTATCAGCGGAAGCTCTGCGACCAACCTGTCGACCAGCGGCAGCCATCGCCGAGCGGGGGGCGACAGGAACGTTGCACTGGTGGACCTACGCGGATCAGATGCCGATGCTGCCTTGGCTCGGCACCGGTCTGCTGCCCCTGCTCCAGTGGGTGATTCTGCCACCACTAGTGGTCTGGTTCGTCCAGCGGCAGCTCACCTAATCAGACGGAACGGACTCTGCACCATGGGAGAACAGAACCTTCCCCACTGCAGGA
>JAUJMG010000627.1 GCA_030446955.1 Thermomicrobiales bacterium | reverse complement strand
CCGAACATCACCGCAGTTGTTCTCCTTGTTGCGCAAACCCTCTCCGAGGTTGCAGGGGCAATGCAGATCTCGAAGCGATTGGCCCGTACACGTACCGGCCGAACGGGAGCCCCCCGTTCGGCGTAGCGGTTGGCACCTTCTAGGGGTGCGCGTGATTCGGTTTGTCGTCGCTTCTTGGGAGTCGCCTCGTGGACACCTCGGTTCTCTCTTCCCCATTGCAGGCTAAGCAGTCCCTCGGGAAGGTCGTGCTCGCCTACTCGGGCGGTCTAGATACCTCCTGCATCATCCCCTGGCTGAAGGAGCGCTACGACTGCGAGGTCATCGCGGTCGCGGCCGATGTCGGCCAGCCGGACGACCTCTCCGGCGTCGAGGCCAAGGCCCTCGCCAGCGGAGCCTCCAAGTGCCACGTCCTTGACCTGCGGGAGGAGTTCCTGCGGGAGTACGCCTTCCCGACGCTGCGGGCGGGGGCAATCTACGAGCGGAAGTACCTGCTCGGCACCTCCATGGCCCGCCCGGTGATCGCCAAGCACCAGGCCGAGATTGCGCTGCTGGAGGGGGCGGACGCCCTCGCCCACGGCTGCACCGGCAAGGGCAACGACCAGGTCCGGTTCGAGCTGACCTACCAGGCCATCGCCCCCCAACTCGCCGTCGTCGCCCCCTGGCGCCACTGGGAGATCCGCTCCCGCGAGGACGCGATCGCCTACGCTCGGTCCCGCGGCATCCCGGTGACGGCCACCGCCGAGAAGATCTACTCCCTGGACGGCAACCTCTGGCACCTCTCCCACGAGGGCGGCGCGCTGGAGGACCCGTGGACCGAGCCGCCGGCCGACGCCTACGGCCTGACCGTGGCGCCGGAGCACGCGCCGGACGAGCCAGCCTACGTCGAGATCTCCTTCGAGCGAGGCTGGCCGGTGGCGGTGGACGGCGAGGCGCTGGACCCGGTCGCGATGGTGGAGAAGCTCAACACCCTCGGCGGTGCGCACGGCGTGGGACGGATCGACCTGCTGGAGAACCGGTTGGTCGGGATGAAGAGCCGCGGCGTCTACGAGACGCCGGGCGGCACCATCCTCTCCGTCGCCCACCGCGAGCTGGAGCACTTGACGCTGGACAAACTCACCATGCGCCAGAAGGACGACCTGGCCCAAACTTACGCCGATCTTGTCTACAACGGCCAGTGGTTCATCCCGCTGCGGCGGGCGCTGGACGCCTTCGTGGACGCGACCCAGGAGCCGGTCACCGGCGACGTGCGGCTCAAGCTTTTCAAGGGAACCTGCCAGGCGGTCGGGCGGCGCTCGCCGTTCGGTCTCTACCGGGAGGATCTGGCGACCTTCGGCGCTGACGACGTCTACCGCCAGGCGGACGCCGAAGGGTTCATCCGTCTCTACGGGCTCGGCCAGCAGGTGGCCGCCGCGCGCGATCGGGCGCTGCAAGCGCCGGAGTTGGAGGTAGCGCGATGATCGCGATCTCCCCCGAGGAGCGGCACCCCCGCTCTCCGCTGGGGCGGCAGGCGCGTCGGTCCCGTCCGACGCGCTGACGGCCGCCGCTCGTCAGCGCTGAGCAACCGCACAACCGAAGAGTACCAGTCCTACGTACAGATGCCCGCGTGGACGGGGAGGAGTACGGGGCAGACGCGCCAAAGCGACCTGGGGAGGGTGGAAGCCCAGGATCGGCGCCAAACCCCGGAACGCGCCCCTGAGCGGTCGGCCGAAGAAAGCCCGGCGGTTCCCCACATCCGGTGGGGCGGCGCCCGGCAAGTAGGTTCGAGTGGGTGGCTCCCACGCCGGCAACAGCCGAGAGATGCGCGCCGGATCGGCACCCAGCCGATCCGCCACGAGGGTCCCGCCGTCGACCGCTGGTCGGCATCGGGGGCGCGCAAGGAGGGTGGTACCGCGGGAGAAGACGCTTCCCGCCCCTTCGGCCCGCCGCGAGTCCCGGTCTCCGGGCTTGTGGCCGGCGCCGGGCGTCACGTCGACGTCAGCCGAAGGGAGCACCCCGTGCAGGAAGCATCGTTCGCCTCCGTTTATCCGTTCATCGATCCGGCCCCCGCGCCGGTCCCAGATCTCCGACCCGTGCCGCAGGCGACCCCGGACAACCATCTGGTCGGCGTGGGCAGCCCCGCATACAGTCGCACGATTTCGCTGGGCGGCCTCCCCGCGCCCCGGCTGAGCGCCTTCTCGTTGAGCGGGCGGTTGCGAGGGCGGGATGTGCTGTCGGACACCGACCTGACGCCGGACGAGATCGCCGAACTTCTGGACACCGCCCTCCGCTTGAAGCGGCTGCACCGGGCTGGAGAGCCGCACGCCTACCTGCCCGGCAAGACCCTGGCGATGATCTTCCAGCACCCGAGCACGCGGACCCGCGTCTCCTTCGAGGCGGGCATGGCTCAGCTCGGAGGGCAGGCGATCTTCCTCGGCGTCAACGACCTTCAGTTGAAGCGGGGCGAGACGATCGGCGACACCGGCCGGATTGTCGGCGGCTACGTCGATGCCATCGTCGCCCGCGTCGCCGACCACGCCGATCTGGTCGCCCTGGCCGATTCCAGCCCGG
>JAUJMG010000626.1 GCA_030446955.1 Thermomicrobiales bacterium | reverse complement strand
GCCGTGCCGTTCGTCGTCGTCAATGTCTCCGCCACCCTGGTGGGGTTTGACGAGCGGCTGGAGTACGCGGCGATGAACCTCGGGGCCAACCGGCGCCAGACCTTCCTCAAGGTCACCCTGCCCCTGATCCGGCCGGGAGTGCTGACCGGGGCACTGTTCGCCTTCGTGACCTCCTTCGACGAGCTGATCGTCGCCCTCTTCATCAGCGGCACCGGGGCGGTGACGCTGCCGCGCAAGATGTGGGACGGGATCCGGCAGGAGATCGACCCAACGATCGCCGCCGTCTCCACGATCTTCATCATGCTCTCCGTCTTGATCCTCGTCTCCGCCGAGTTGCTCCGTCAGCGCTCGGAGCGCCTCCGGAGCGCAATTCCTACCCAGGTCGAATAACCGGGGCCGGACACCCGATCCCTCCCCGTCGGGTTGAGATCCGTTGGCTTACGGTTAGATCCGGCAGATCGACCATTCAAATCGACGTGGGACGCCGGTATGCCAAGGGGGTAGGCCGGTGCTTGGTGCGTCGCGCTCCTTCGGGTCTTGCGCCTTAGCCAGGCTAGACGTAGGATCGCCTGCCTTGTTGAGGGGAGGAGGCCCCACTGAGGGGGAGAAAGGGGGGGAGCGGGTCACGACGACCCGTGGTGGACAGCCGCGCCGGCGTTGGGCCGGTGCCGGCGAGGTTCGGATAGGAGAGGTGCTTGATGAGAGGTTCGCGCCCGCTGGTCTCGTCGTTCCTCGTCGTCCTCATGGTTATCGCCGGGGCCATCTCCGTCGCTGGCCAGGATGCCACCCCCGCCGCGCAAGGGACACCAGCCGCAGCCGGTGCAGTAGCGACGCCGCTGCCCGGCCAGTACGCCTTCTACCCCTCGCAGGTGGCCCAGCCCGGCGGTGACCTTCCCGGCGATCCCCAGGTCCAGCTTGTGAAGGTGGTCGATGGCCTGACGGACCCAGTCAACGTCGTGTCTCCGAACGACGGCACTGGCCGCATCTTTGTGCTTGAGCGCGGAGGCACGGTCCGGATCGTTGATGCCAACGGCCAACTGCTGCCGGAGCCGTTTCTCGACCTGACCGACCCCCAGGGGGCCAACGCCGTGATGTACGCCTTCCTGGAGCAGGGTTTGCTCGGAATGGCGTTCCACCCGGACTTCCAGAACAACGGGCTCTTCTACACCAACTCCACGAACCTGCTCCGCAGCGGTGACCTCGTCACCGTGCAGTACAGGGTGTCGGCCGACGACCCGAACAAGGCCGACCCCAACAGCGCCATCATCATCAGCACGCGCCCCACCCCCTACCCGAACCACCTGGGCGGTGACATCCACTTCGGGCCGGACGGCTACCTCTACATCGGCCACGGGGACGGCGGCCTCGAGGGCGACCCGCTTGATGCCGGGCAGGATCTCAGCACCCACCTCGGCAAGATGCTGCGCATCGATGTCAGCCCCGCGGTGGCGGTGGCCACGGGGCAAGCGAGCGCCTCCGCCCTGGTCGGCGGCAGGGCTTACACCATTCCGCTCGACAACCCGTTCGCGCAGGGTGACATCCCGATCAACCTCTTCGGTCTTCAGGGGAACGAGGCCGAGGACGCCTTCGCCCGCCTGCACCCGGACGCCCTGCCGGAGATTTGGGGCTACGGGCTTCGCAATCCATGGCAGTTCAGCTTCGACCGTCAGACCGGTGACATGTGGATCGGCGATGTCGGGCAGAACTTCTGGGAAGAGATCGACTTCGAGCCGGCCGGCAGCGGCGGCTGGAACTACGGCTGGAAGTTCCTCCAGGGATCTCACTGTTTCCCCAACTCGATGGACCCCAACTGCCCGAAAGTCGGGGTCCTGCCGGTGGCGGAGTACTCCCACATCGACCAGGAGGCTGGCGGCTGCACGGTGATCGCCATGGGTGTCTACCGGGGCCAGGAGTCGCCAAGCCTGAACGGCATCCACTTCAACTCCGACTTCTGCTCGGGCCGCATCTGGGGCGTCGCGCGGGGTGATGACGGCAACTGGCAGTACCAGGAGTTGCTCGACACGACGCTCTTCGCCACCGGTGCCGGCGAGAGCGAGAGCGGCGAGATCTACATGACGAACTGCACCTGCGGCTACGCCGAGCCGACCGGGGAGGTGTCCCGTGACGGCGCCCTCTGGAAGCTCGTCTCCGCCGACAAGGTGCCGGCCGGCGCGGAGACGGCGCCGCTGGAGGGCCAGGCTCCCGCGGCGACTCCACCGGGCGGCGAAGGCGAAGGCATCGGCGGCACGCCGGTGGGGGACGCGAGTCCAGCGGCGGCGGCCGCGGTCCCTGACGCCCAGTTCACGGTCGAGATGGGCCGGCCGGCGGAGTTCGACTTCACGCCGAGCGAGCTGACCATCCCGGCCAACACGCCGGTGACGGTTGCCGTGCCCAACTACGGGCAGGCGGCTCACAACTTCACCATTCAAGCGCTGGGGATTAGCGTCATCGTTGAATCTGGCCAAACCGGCCAAACGACGATTAACGCCCCGGCTGGGACCTACGAGTACATCTGCAACATCCCCGGCCACAGCGAGGCCGGGATGGT
>JAUJMG010000136.1 GCA_030446955.1 Thermomicrobiales bacterium | reverse complement strand
GCGGCTCGATCTCCTGCGCCTCGTCATTCAAGATCTGCCACAACGTCAACTCGGCAGCGAGCTGGTTGGTCCACCCCTCGTCGCCGGTGCGAGGGTTCTCAAACAGGCTGTCGACTCGCCGCAGGCTGGCGATGAGGAGGGTAGATTGCCGGGCGAGCGTCGTCGCGTACTGCCGCTCGTCGTCGCTGAAGGGCGCGTCGGCCGTATCGCCTCCGGGTGTCGCAACAGCATCCACCCCTTCCGTCTCCAGCGACTCGGTCTCCGCGGCGCGTTCGTCCGGGGCGGGCGTCTCTCGCTCCTCAGGGGCTGTATCCGCGGTCACGAGAAGCACCGAGATGTCGGTTTGGGACGGGCCGCCGATGCTTGGAGCCAGATAGACAACCCCGGTAACGCCCGAGTCATTTTGCCCGCGCAACCCGATGACGAGAGCACCCTGCTCACTCAAGTTGCCCCCAAGTTCGCCGCAAGCAAGGCTGGCCTCATCGCCATCACGTTGGATGCCGATGGTGTGATCGGCCGCGAGGAGTTGGTCGACGGCAACGGGGACGGTCGTGAAGGAGGTCGTGGTGACCGCCGCCGTGGCTTGGCCGACGGATGGTCCTGTGGCCGGGGTCGGATCGGTCAGCGGGACGAGGACCTCACCGAGGTCTCCTTCGCAGTCACCCACATGCACGTTGGCCGTGTAGGCCACCTCCTGATCCTGTGCCACGACACGATGCACCGTCGCCATCACCATCAGCACCACGATGGTGCATGCCCAACCTGCTGCTTTCCTCATGATCCTCATTCCCCCTCTCCCCCGCCGCTGCCTAAGTGAGAACAACCGCTCGTCACGTCCACGTTCTCCGGGCCTGCCCTTCGCCTGCGTGCCATGTCATAGGGGCGGACCAGGCCGTGGTCCCTAGCCCGGTGGCCCGTTCGCCTCTCCCACCACGATTGTACGGGGTCGGCATGGATTGTTCGGCCGGTCGTGCGATGGAATCGGCATCCCGACCAGTTCCCGGCTACCCTGGCGCGCAGGACGCGCCGCCTGAACGCCCCGTCCTCGCTCGGTCCGATGTCGCCTCCCAAGACTCCCCGTCCCGTCGAGCGCCACCTCGACCGTGACGTCGACTGCCATCAACCCTACCCAGCCGTCGTGCTAGGCCCTGACGAAGGGGCGTCCAATCTGACGCACTGCCGGCTAATATGGCTCTTGCTGACGCCCTCCAGCCCAGCGCCTTGACCCGCTCGTCCACCCGCCGGGTCGAGACGCCGGTGACGTCGGCGCCCTGGACCACCAACAGAGCCCGCTCGCGTTGGGTGCGCGGCACCACCACTGACGAGACGGAGCCGCCATCGCGCTCCCGGAGCATGCGCAAGGGGATCGTCCCCACCTGAGTGTCTCGGGCTTGCTCCCAGGACCCGTCGCGCTCCGAGGTGCGCTCGGGCCGCCGAGTGCCCAGGTGCGCCGCGACGACCAGGCGCCATCTTCGGCCAGCACCGCCCGAATCAGGCCCATCTCCGGCGTGTCTTCAGTCCGCACGGCCGGTAGGTCGTGGACGGTGACCAGGCGCGTGAGGACCATGACAACCTCCACAGTCAGAAAGAGCCGGTCTGAGGAAGTCGCAGGTCGGCCGCGGCACGGGACCGGGGCGGCCTTGGCACCCGGTCGACGAGGGCGAGCAGCAGCACGAGATGGGAAGCGGGTGCCGCATCAGGACCTCTATAAGTCATACGGCACAAGCACCCACAAGATTCAGACCGACCCCATAGACCACCCGTCGGCGCGGTCGTTCTTCGCTACATGTATGACCAGACCTCAGTGAGTCCACATCGACGGTGATGCCGACTCGACGAGGAGAGCACCTTCGGCCAGAGGGCCGCAATCCGCGTCGATATCGGCACGCCGATCATGATCTGTTGGCGCGCCCGGATCGAGAGCCACGTCCCGTTCCCTGCCGCCCGCGGGACAAGCACCAATGGTCGCAAAAACACCCGCGTCGGCGACGGGAATCTCATCCACAGGTTGGTCATCAGTGGGGACAATCCTCCTCCGGCTGGGATCACGTGATCGTCTCCCGAGCGACTGCGGAGGAGAAGGCCAAGGTCTGCGCCGGCGCAGACTGTCGTCGGCACCCAGGAAGAAGCCGATAGGCTTCCCCGCCGCCGATCTGGAGTCGGGCGAAGGGACCGTGAGGAAACCAGGTATCGGCGATATCTTGGGGGCCAGTGGCCTAGCGCAACCTCTTCGCTAGGCACTCCTCCTTGATACCCACCTTGATACCCACCCCGATGAAGCCGCCTCTTGCCGCTGCCACCTGGGATGTCGGCGCGACGCTCGAATCGCGGTAGGATGGAGACTCATGTGGACTCGGTCGTCAGCACCGTGAAGCGGGGTTCGGATCCTCGGAGGGATATCCTCGGTGAATCTCGAGTTCCTGGTCAGGCGCCTCATCCAGATGATCCCGCTCTTGATCGCCATCTCGATCCTGGGCTTTTCGATGATGCACCTCGCGCCCGGTGGTCCTCTCGCGCTCTACACGCTCAATCCCTCCGTCACGGCCGAGGACGTGGCGAGGATCGAGGAACTGTGGGGGCTGAACGAACCGCTCCCGGTCCAGTACCTCACCTGGGCGAGCAACATGTTCACCGGGGACTTTGGCAACTCCTTCCGCGGCGGTGCCGAGGTGCGCCACCTGATCGTCGAGCGCATCCCCGCCACGGTCGAATTGATGGGCGCGTCCTATGCCATTGCCATCCTGCTCGGGTTCGCGATCGGGGCGCTCGGCGCCCTGCGCCAGTACTCCATCTTCGACTATCTCGCCACCACCGGCGCGCTCGTCACGCTGTCTATCCCGACCTTCTGGTTCGGGCTGATGGTCATCTTCGTCTTCGCCGAGCAGCTTGGCTGGATCCCATCCGGGGGGTATCAGTCGCTCGGCCGGGGCGGAGGGGGTCTCATCGACCGGCTGCACCATCTCGTTGCTCCCGCCTCCGTGCTTGGCCTCGTCCTGACCGCGCAGTGGAGCCGCTACTTCCGGTCCAGCATCCTCGATGTCACCGGCCAGGACTATGTCCGGACGGCCCATGCCAAAGGGCTCCGCAGGGGCACCGTGCTGCGGCGCCACGTGCTGCGGAACGCCATCCTGCCGATCATTGCCCTGGCGGGCGTGCAACTACCAGCCGTCTTCAGTGGGGCGCTGGTGGCCGAGAGTGTCTTCGGCTGGGCAGGGATGGGCCGTTTGTTCCTCGACGCGCTGACCTATCGCGACTACCCGGTGCTGATGGCGCTGCTCATGATCACCGCCTTCCTGGTCGTCATCGGTAATCTGCTTGCCGACATCGCGCTGGGCATCGCCGACCCGAAGATCCGGACAGGGTAGGCACGGTCCAGGCGAGCTGAGAAGGGGGAGTGGTTAACTCGTGGCGGAAACGGGAGCCGCAACGCTGGTCGCAGCCGGGGAACGGCGCGGAGCGCATGAGGGGTTCGGGCGTCGGGTAGCACGCCGCTTCGCCCAGCACCGCCTCGCGCTGGCCGGGCTTCTCGTCATCGTCGCCCTTTTTCTGGCCTCGGCACTCGCCCCGGTGCTGGCGCCGTACGACCCCAATCGAGTTAACCCGCTGGAGCGCCACCAGGCACCATTCAGCCCTAGCCACCTCCTCGGCACCGATGAGGTCGGGCGCGATGTGCTCAGCCGCCTGCTCTATGCAGGCCGTGTCTCGCTGACCGTCGGCTTTGCGGCCATGATCGTCACGATTGTCGTTGGCTCCCTCGTCGGGGTGGTCGCCGCCTACTACGGCGGCCTGGTGGACACCATCCTCATGCGCCTCGCCGATGTCTTCCTCTCCTTCCCGACGATTTACCTGCTCCTCGTGCTGGCAGCGTTCGTCCGCCCATCAGTTCTCTCGATCACCCTGATTGTCGGCGCGACCGCCTGGATGGAGGTGGCCCGCATTGTCCGGGCCCAGTTCCTCTCCATCAAAGCGCAGGACTTCGTGACCGCCGCTCGCGCGCTCGGCGCCTCTGCCCCGCGGATCATGCTGCGTGAGCTGCTGCCGAACGGCATGGCGCCGATCATCGTCGCGGCCACCCTCAACGTAGCCAATGCCATCCTCGCCGAGTCCTACATCTCTTTCCTCGGCTACGGGATCCAGCCGCCGCAAGCCAGCTGGGGCATCATGCTCAACAACGCCCAAGACTTCTTCACGCGCGCGCCCTGGCTCGCCATTCTGCCGGGTGTGGCGATCACGCTCGCCGTCCTCTCCTTCAACTTCGTCGGCGATGGCCTGCGCGACGCTCTCGATCCGCACCAGCGCCGCCGGTAGCTGCGGTAGCCACGTCTGCGCGCGGCACCCAACTGGCTCGCCTACAATGACACATTCCCAGAGCGCCGACCACGGGGCGGCGTGAGAGGCATCGGTGAGGAGGAGAGCGATGGGTCGCGATCGCCAGGTGAATGCGTTGACCGACGTGCTATTAGGCAGCGAGATGACCCGCCGGGACGCTATGAAGCGGGCCGCAGCGCTCGGTCTCGGGGCGATGGCTCTGGCGGGGCTTCCCGGTGGACTTCTCCGCAGCTCTGCTGTGGGAGCACAGGAGGGCGGCGAGTTGATCGTCGGCTCGTCCCAGGAGGCCGTCAACTTCAACCCCGTGCTCTACGCCAACACGGGCATCGAGACGCTGCCGGAAGTCTTGATGTTCGACAGCCTAATGAAGTTGACCCCGGACGGAACCTATGTCGCGAATCTGGCGGCGGAGGTGCCAACGGCGGAGAACGGCGGCGTCTCCGGCGATGGTCTGACCTGGACCTTCAAGCTGCGCAACGACGTCAAGTGGCACGACGGCCAGCCTTTCACCTCCCGGGACGTGCAGTTCACCTGGGAGACGATCATGAACCCGAGCGTTGCTGTCCGGTCGCGCACCGGTCACGACAAGGTCGCTTCAGTGGAGACGCCCGACGAGTACACCGTCGTCATGAAGCTCAAGGAGCCGTTTGCTCCCTTCCAGACCTTGTGGACCAGCGGTGTCACGGGAGTGATCCCAGCTCACATCTTGGAGCAGGCGGCGGACATCAACACTGCCCCGTTCAACACGGCGGCGCCGGTCGGGACTGGGCCGTTCAAGTTTGTGGAGCATGTCGGTGGCGACCACCTGACTGTCGAGCGCAACCCGGCTTACCATGGTGGACCCGCCAAGCTGGAGCGGATCATCGTCAAGCTCGTGCCGGAGGTGCCGGTCCTCTTCTCGCAGTTCAAGACCGGCGAGATCGATGTCGTGGACTACCAGGGCATCCAGGCCGATCGCTTTGAGGAGGCAGAAGGGCTGGCCGATCGGGTCGTGGTCCGCAAGCCGAGTAACTTTGTCGAGTTCATCTACTTCAACAACTCCCTGCCCCAGTTCCAGGACAAGCGGGTCAAGCAGGCTCTCTACCACGCGACGGACACCCAGACGATCATCGACACGATCTACTACGGCCTCGAGAACCCGACGCTGACCTACCTGCCCCCAACCCACTGGGCTTACAACGCGGAAGTCAAGACCTATCCCTACGACCTGGAGCGGGCGAAGGCCCTCCTTGACGAGGCCGGCTTCGTCCCGGGCGACGGAGGTGTGCGGGAAAAGGATGGCGTCCGGCTGGCCTTCACGATGTCGACCAGTGCAGGGAACCAGCTACGTGAAAGCGCTCAGCTCATCCTGCAGCAAGCCTACAAGGACATCGGCGTCGAGATGACGATCGACAACCGGCCGGCCTCCACGCTCTGGACCGAGGACGTGCCAGCGGGCAAGTTCGACACGCTGATGGTGGCCTGGGATAACGCCATCCAAAGCGATCCCGACCCCACCTCGCGCCTCCATAGCTCTATGATCCCGGTTGAGACCGGGTCGGGCGCCAACTACGTCCAGTTCAAGAACGCGGAGGCGGATCGCTTGATGGAGGAGGGGGTGCGGGAAACCGACCAGGCGAAGCGCGCCGAGATCTACCGGCAACTCCAGGCGCTGCTGGCCGAGGAATTGCCTTGGGCCCCGATCTTCAACAATGTCGACAAGTTCGGGCACAAGGCGTCCCTCCAGGGCTACCGTGCTAACCCTTACCTCGCCACGAACTTCGACAACGCCGCCGAGTGGACCCTGACGGAGGAGTAACCTCTTGCGGCCGTGGCGGGAGAGAGGGGATTGGCGCCCTCTCTCCACGCCGTAGCGTGTCTGGTTCGATCCTCGTGACCTTCGACCCTCAGTGTGGGAGCCATTCCGGTGAAGACGTCCTACGAGTTCATTGTCGTCGGGTGCGGCGGCCTCGGCAGCGCCACCGCCTACCGGCTCGCCCGGGAGGCTGGAGCCGAGGTGCTGGCGCTCGAGCAGTTTCATCTGGGCCACGACAACGGGGCGTCGCAAGACCACTCCCGGATCATCCGGCTCTCCTACCATCTGCCCGAGTACACTGCGCTGACGCGCCAAACCTACGAGGCGTGGGCCGATGTCGAGGCCGAATCGGGCGTGCAACTGGTCTTCAAGACCGGTGGGCTCGACTTGGGCACCACGGATTCCGACTATCTCGATCACTACGCGGACGCGATGCGGGCAGCGAACATCCCCTTTGAGGAACTCTCTGCACGAGAGGTGATGAAGGGATGGCCGCAGTTCCGGCTAAATGACGACCAGCGGGCGCTCTATCAGGCCGACAGTGGTCTGGTCGATGCGCGCAAGGCCAACCAGGCCCACCAAGTCCTCGCCCGCGCCTACGGCGCCACCATCCTCGACCAGACACCGGTCCGCTGCATTCGACCAATCGGGGACGGCGCCGGCGTCGAGGTCGAGACGGACATCGCGACCTTCACCGCCCGTCGGCTAGTGGTGACCGCGGACGCCTGGACCAACCAGGTGCTTGCTGGGGCGGGGGTCGAATGGCCACTCACGATCACCCAGGAGCAGGTGACCTACTTCCAGACGCCGCGCCTGCGCGAGTTCGCGCCAGACCGTTTTCCGATCTGGATCTGGCACGGGCAGGACATCCTCTATGGGTTCCCGGTCTACGGCGAGGTAGCGACGAAGGCGGGGGTCGATGTGGGAGGTGACGTGGTCACCCCGGAGGTCCGCACGTTCGAGCCGAACCCGCGGTCCTATGACCGGTTGCATCGCTTCCTGGAGCGCCACATCCCCGACTTCCTGGGGCCGATCCTCTACACCAAGACGTGCCTCTACACGATGCCGCCGGACCGCAACTTCGTGATCGATACCTTGCCCGACCACCCGCAGATCGTGGTGGCCCAGGGCGCAGGCCACGCCTTCAAGTTCGCCTCCCTCATTGGCAAGAACCTCTGCGACCTCGCCGTCCATGGTGAGACCACCGAGCCGATCGGGGCATTCAACATCACCCGTCCAGCCCTCACTGATCCGTCTTTTCCGCCCTCATTCCACATCTAGCTTCTGGTTTGGCAGATAGTTGGGGCGTGGAGCGTCTCCGCATCACCAAGCATCGAGTGAGCATTGCCGCGTGTCCCACCATCCATCTGCCCCCGTTGGAGATCAGCACCCGCTCAACGGAACCGCATCCAGGAGCGGTCTCGTTGTCGAGGCCCTCACGGGGCGTCAACCAGCCCGCGGTCGAGTCTTGGCGCCCCGAGGAAACGCCACGTCTTGGGCTCAGCCGGCGATCACGCAGACCAACGTGTCGTCGAGCCACAGTGGGGGCAGATAGGCGTTGGCGTAGGAGAGCGGGAGGACATCGGGAGACAACTGGAGACCGAGTGCATTCTCCATGAAGGCACGGCGGACTTCGACCCGGCGCCACAGGTCAGGGTGGTCGCGGGCGAGCTCGTCCCGAAGCGAGGTGTCGGCCAGGGCAATGGTGTCCTCGCAGTTGAGAGCAGTGCCGACAGGGAGGGGAGTTGGGATGATGTCACACTGAAACAGCATCCCCGAGGCGATGCGCTCGTCGCTCCCGGGCCGGATCGGGGAGTGAACCCACTCGTCGTAGGAGATCTGGTGGCCTGGGTTGAGCATCGGCTTAAAATTGGCTCCAGCCGCCGCCAGGGCATCATGAACGGCGGCGTGGACCTCGCCACCAGTGACGCCGACGCGCATCGTGGCGTACCAACTCGCGATGGCCGCGTAGTAGGGGCGGACAACGCGGTCGACGAACGCCTCCTCTGGCCCCTCGGTCAGGAGCCCAGCCCGGCATGAGAGGGAGCCCCAGTAGCCGACACCGACGGTGATCCCGTCGCCGCGCTTGAGGTGGCGGGCGCCGGGGGATCGCAGCCCGTTGATCGGCTCGCCGCGTGCGCCGGATGCCACGATGGGGTGCATCGAAAGCGGCTCTCCCATGTATCCGATCAGGCTAGCCGCTTCCATTTCCGTCATGCTCGGCTCGGTATTGCGCACCACCCGCAGGACGGCCCGGCCGACGCGCACGGCGGCCCACTCGAAGGCAGCGATCTGCGCGGCGGAGTTATGAACCCGAAGGCCGCGGAGTGGATGCATGAGCTCCACGGTGACATCAATCGGGTCTGTTCCGACCGCCTGTTGAAGGTCCCGAACCAGGAAGGCAGGGACGAACGCCGGAGTCGTGGGATCGTCCGTCTCATCAGTCTCCAAGTACTTCCAACCGGCAACACCGACCTGCTGCCCGGGCCCAAGTCCGACGTCACGCAGAACATCCGAAAGCCGAGGTGCCACATCACGTGGCTGGGCAAGGAGGCTCAGCGACTGGCAGAGGACGACTTCGACGGGCAGCCCCGCGACGCTGGCGTGGACGACCCCCTCGTTGCCGACGACGAGGACGCGACGGTCGTCCGGGCCGAGCAGCAGGAGCGCCTCCTCGAAGCGGGGGTCAAAGCCGCAGAGGAAGAGAAGGTTAGCGTTGTGCTCGCGGTCGCCGTAGATGACGACCCAATCCACCCCGGCGGCGGTATAGAGCGTCCGCGCCCGCGCCTCGTACTCGCGTGCCGGAATCGGCGGCGGTGCTGACGGGACATCCATGTCCGGTAAGGACACGTGACGCAACTCGACCTTCATGGCTCCCCCATTCCAGGCGATACATTGCTTAGCGGTGTGGTGGCCCATTGAGACCAAGGGCATTTGTTGTTGCAGGTGGCGTCCACCGGCGCATTGTGCACGACAGGAACGGGGCCGGGCGGCGAAACCTGGTTCCCACGCCGGCGTCGTCAGGAGCAACGAGGAGAGTGGAGTACATCTCGGTGGCTGGCCCGTCGTCCTCGACTAAGGCGATGGATACGGTGCCGGTGCAGAGAACCTAACCCTTGCTCAGGGCCCGTAGCGTCCACTGCCACAGCGAGCGGTATCGCGGGGAACGCCTCCTTCCCGGCACCGTGGTCAGTGGTCCTCGCTCGGAAGGCGATGCCTGCCGCGCCGGGGCGCGTGCTGATGGCTGTAGCCGTCGTGGTTGTGTCCACAATC
>JAUJMG010000625.1 GCA_030446955.1 Thermomicrobiales bacterium | reverse complement strand
TTGTCACGAGGGCGGCAAGGAGGCCGACGACAACAAAGAGCGTGAGCAGCGGGTCCATGGTGAGTTCCTTCGGCCGGACCTGGGCGTCCCCGTGGACGCGAACAGGATGCCGGATCCATTGAACCCAGCGTAGGGACCGCCTGTGGCAATCGCATGGCCGCTCGGTGGCGGAAACGTCACGCGGCAGTCACGCGTCGCTCGAAATCGGGCCGCGACGTTGGGAGGCGCTGCTCCTCCTTGGTCACGATTAGCCAGCCGATCCAGTGCATGCGTAGCAGGGAAGCGAGCGAGCGCCCAAGCTGCCCACCCGATCTGGGTGTTGCCCTGAGTCATGCGGAGGATGCCATCAGCCGATCAGGGTGATGAGCGAGCTGACAATCAGGAGCAGCGAACCGAGCAAGCCGAAGACCAGGAGGGAGACGCCGAACGCGCGCGGACGGGGCACAACCCCGATCTCCCTGGCTCGTCCCTCGACCGCTTCCCGGGCCTCCACCAGGTTCGCCCCGGTTTCGTCCCGATAGAGCTTAATGGCCTGAATCTTGTTGCCCGACCGGACGAGATCGTCCAAGCGCTCATGATCCAGCCAGCGTCTATCGATTGGGGCACGGTCCGCAGGTCGGCGCTGAGCGCTCTTACGGATGAGAAGGTCTGGCCAGAAGTTGGCGACGAGCAGGATCGTGAGGTTGACCACGCCAACGAACAGGAGGCCGATAGCCCTCCACGTCTCCAACATTCCTCCCTCCTTTCTCCTGAGGATCGGCAACATCGCGGGCGAACGTCGGCGAGACATCCCGGTCGTTCCGAACCTGGCCCTTGTGTTTCCGAGCCTCGAAGGCGTCGTCGCCGGGCAGCATCAGGCAATCCCAGCGGAGGGGCAAGACAGCTCTGCGCGAGGTCCCCCTCAGCTTGCCTTGCTTACGGTGCGCCGATCACCGCGGCGGGGTTCGGGGTGGTAGGGCCAGATTGGGTCGAGGCGGCGGCGGAGGCCGTCGTAGAGCCGGGGGCCGTCCCAGCTGCTGTGGCTCCAGGCGAGCGCGGCCCGGGCTCGACCTTCGTTCTCCAGCAGGGTCTGATTTGGCACCACGAGTGGGGCGTCCGGGCGACGGGCGAGGTGAGGGGCGTGACAGCGGACCGCCGCGTCGGCGAGCAGGTAGCCGTGGTTCATGAGCACCGCCTGCTCCTCGGACGAGAAGGGATTGAGGTCGGTGCGCACCCGGTGGATGTAGCCATCGACAAAACCGGGCGAGTAGGCCTGGCGCTCCCACCCGGGATAGTTGTGGGGGTCGGAGCCGATGCTCCAGTAGGCGCCGGTCTGCTGGCGAGTGATCAGATTGGAGAGGATCCAAGTCCGCTGGGAAGCCCGGCCGCGGGCATCCACGATCGAGGTGTAGCGGAGGAAGCGCCAGACCCAGAGGTCCTTCCACTGGTATTGGAACTGGCCGCCGCCGTCAGAGACGAGGACGCGGTCGCACCGGTCCCAAACGGCCGCGTAGCCGGTGTTGTCGATCACCCCGCCGTCCGAGAGGTGGAGGTCCTCCACCTGGTCGGGGTCGTCGACGGTGACACCCCGAAACTCCTCCTTGGCGACGTGCATCGGGTCGAAGAGCGGCGGGAAGCAGGAGGATGCGGCGACCGCCCGGGCGACCGTCCAGCGGGCGGAAGGCCGGAAGGAGCCGCCCTTGGGGCTTCCGGCGTAGTCATGCTGGAACGTCCAGTACCGGCCGAACTTCAACTCCGATGCGCCGAAGATGTACTCCGGCCGCGGGGGCAACTCCGCCAGAGTCTTGTCCGTGAGGTAGCGGCGGTACTTCTCCGCCAGGGCATTCACCGCCGTGCTGGGGGTAAACCATCCGGGCACGGGGAGCGCGAAGCGGCGGACAAGCGGGCCGGTGCGCAGATCGCGGCGGGTGAGAGCAAGGAAGCGGGCTTCGAGGTCGGCCCAGGCGGGAGCCGGGATGTCGGGCCCGTCCGGGTCGACTTCCTGCGGGGTGGGCCAAGCGTCGCCGATTCGCTCGGCGAGATGCGCGGCGAGGATGCTGCCGCCTGACACCGCCGAGATCACGTCGATCTGGCAGAGGATCCCCAGCTCGTTGAGCCGCCGCAGCGCCCCGAGATGGAAGAGGGACGCCCGGAAGCCGCCGCCCGAGAGGCAGAGCGCGAACCCCAAGCGCTGCTCCTTTGGACGGTCGTAGAACGCTCGAAGCGCGTCGGGGTCGGTCGGGATTGCCCCCCGGCGCGGCGGGACGGTCTCGGTCCCCGGCGCGACGTGAACAGTGGAACGACCGGGCATTGCTATCTCCCCTCCTTGGTCCGGTTCGCCGCTCTCCATTGAAGGTCTCAGAACATCAACCATGCGGTCGCCTCACATTGGGGACGAGCGTGCCAGGACTTCACTGGAGGCTCGGTGAGGGACGCCGGGACGCCTGATCGGGTGGCGGGAGAGCCGCGCGACGTACCACGTCGGCCCTACAAGGAATCGGCATGGGCCGGTAGTCTGTTCCTCGGATGAGAACTCGGAGCAGCCGGCATGCCCTCCCGACCAGACCGCCGGCAC
>JAUJMG010000012.1 GCA_030446955.1 Thermomicrobiales bacterium | reverse complement strand
TAGGGTCGTAGCTCAATTGGTAGAGCAGCGGTCTCCAAAACCGCAGGTTGCGGGTTCGATTCCTGCCGGCCCTGCCAAGTAGAAGGCCACTCGGAGCGGTGGTGGGGCGGCGCCTAATCGGCACGCCCCACTTCTGCGTGTGAGACGAGACGGAAACGGGCGAGCGGGGCCAACGCGGGTTCGCGGCACGTGGCTCCATAGGACGGCACGCAAGGTAGCGCCGTCCGAGTCGTTGCGGGAAGGACCGATCGGATGAGCGCTCAGCGGCGAACGGCGGGCACAACAAAGCGCAACGCGGCGACGGACAGCCCCCGGGCTGCGGCAGCGCCACGACCGGTGCGACCGGCCGAAGCCGCTCCGGCTCCACGCGCTGCGCGTCCGGCTCCGGATCGGGGGCGGGCGGCAGCGCCAGAGAAGCGTAGCATCCTGACCGACCGGACCCAGGGCATCCGCAAACTCTACAATGACACTCGCGCCGAGATGCGCAAGATCAGTTGGCCCGACCGGGAGACCACCCGGAACCTGACGATTGTGGTGATCGCCATCTCGGTCGCGTTGGGTCTGCTTCTGGGCGGGATCGATTTCGTCCTGTTCCAGTTGTTCCAGGCGCTGACCTAGCAGCAAGACGGCGGCGCCAGCGCCCGGAAGGTGGCGCGGGTCAGGGAGGTACACCGAGATGGGACGCCCGACATTGCGCGAGCGGCTCGCCGCGAAGCGGGCCGCGGAGATGGGAGAGGCGACCGAGACGCCCGAAGGGCGCTGGTACGTGCTCCACACCTATTCCGGCTACGAGAATAAAGTGAAGAAGTCGATCGAGAGCCGTGTTGAGGCACTTGATTTGACCGACCGCGTCTTTGAAGTGGTTGTTCCGACCCAGGAAGAGATCGAGATCCGGAACGGCCAGCGGCACACGGTGCAGCGAAAGACCTTCCCGGGCTACGTGCTGGTTCGGATGTCGCTGGATGACGACACCTGGTATGCCCTCCGGAATACACCAGGGGTGACCGGGTTCGTCAACGTCAATAACAAGCCGGTTCCCCTGGACGAAGCCCAGGTCCAGTCTATCTTGAAGGGGATGGCCGCGGAGGCGCCCAAAGTCAAGGTCTCTTTCGCGATGGGCGATACGGTCCGGATTATCGACGGACCGTTCGCGGACTTCCGGGGTGAGATCGACGAGATCAATCAGGAGAAGGGCAAGATCAAGGTTCTGGTCTCCTTCTTCGGGCGGGAGACGCCGGTCGAGCTGGACTTCCTTCAGGCAGAACGAGAAACGTAGCGGCGAATTGTCGATTTGCCCTCGCTCCCATCGGTACGCCGGTGGGTTGGAACCGGTGGGTCCGGTCGTCGCGCGGCGGAAGACGTTCAGAGGAGACTGCTGACGGTGGGTCGGCAGCGAGTGGGAGAGGATGATTCATGGCGAAGCGGGTACGGGCGTATGTGAAGCTGCAGATTGCGGCCGGAAAGGCGACTCCGGCGCCGCCGATCGGTCCCGCCCTCGGTCAGCATGGCGTCGCGATCATGAACTTCTGCAAGGAGTACAACGAGCGGACGCAGGCGATGGCGGGCCAGATCGTCCCTGTGGTGATCACCGTCTATGAGGACCGGTCCTTCTCCTTCGTCACCAAGACGCCGCCAGCGGCAGACTTGCTGCGGCGAGCGGCGGGTGTCGACAAGGGCTCGGGGAACCCAAAGGCCACCAAGGCTGGCCGGGTCAGCTCCGATCAGGTCCGCGAGATCGCGGAGTTGAAGATGAAGGACCTCAATGCGGTGGACCTGGCCGGAGCGATCAAGCAGGTCGAGGGCACCGCAAAGAGCATGGGCATCGAGGTCGCCAGCTAGGCGCTGGCGCTGAACAGGTGGGAGGAGCCCGGACGGCTCCGTTCGGACCACTGGAGGAACGAACATGCCAAGGCACGGTAAGAAGTTTGTTGACGCATTGAAGCAGGTTGATCCGGAGCGCTTTTATCTGCCCGACGAGGCCATCGACCTCGTGAAGCGGACCGCCTTCGCCAACTTTGATGAGACGATCGAGTTGCATGCGCGGCTGGGCGTCGATCCCCGCCAGGCGGACCAGAATGTCCGCTCGACGGTCGTGCTTCCGTACGGCACCGGCAAGGTCGTCCGGGTCCTCGTTTTTGCTGCCGGTGATGCGGAGCGAATCGCTCGGGATGCAGGCGCGGATCACGCCGGCACGGATGAGCTGGTGCAGCAGATCCAGGGTGGCTGGCTGGAGTTTGATGCGGCGATCGCCATGGCGGACCAGATGGGCAAGGTCGGTGGTCTCGGCCGCATCCTTGGTCGCCGTGGTCTGATGCCGAACCCGCGCTCCGGCACCGTGGTCCGCAACGCGGACGACCTGCCTGGCGTTATTCGCGAGCTGAAGGGCGGCCGAGTCGAGTTCCGAAACGACCGCACCGGCATTGTTCATACCACCGTCGGGCGGAAGAGCTTCTCGAATGAGATGGTCCGCGACAATCTCTACGCGATGGTGGATGCGCTGCTCCGAGCGAAGCCGGCTGGCGCCAAGGGCGTTTACTGCCGTACACTCACGCTGACCAGCACGATGGGTCCTGGCGTCCCGTTGGACGTACCCATGACGCTGGCCAACGCCGCTTCGGCGGCGTAGGTCTGACCGAGCGGAGACGCTCGGCGGACGACGTACCAACGCGCAATAGGCCGAAGACCGTCGGTGCGGCTCGCCGCTTAATCTCCGACCGAGGCCCGAGGAGAAACGCCGGGCAATCCCTGCCTCCGGCGCGACGCCCTGGGTCGGCACCGGCCCGGGGCGTTTTGCGTTCCTAGCCCGGCGACGGTTCGATGGTCGTTGCTCGCTCAACGTTTCATAGAGAGAGGAGGTGAAAAGGATGCCAACTGCCCAAAAGGCGGCCGTGATCGATGAGTTGGCTGGGCGGCTTGACCGTTCGCAACTTACCATCGTGGCCGACTACCGGGGACTGAAAGTCACCGACTTGCAGGGACTTCGGACGGTCCTCCGACCGCTTGATGCCGAGTGCCGTGTCTCCAAGAACACGCTGACCCTGATTGCAGCGAATCGGGTCGGCATTGAGGGGATGGACGAAGTGCTGGCCGGTCCCACGGCGCTGGTGATGGCGTACGGGGACGTGGTCGGTGTATCCAAGGCCGTGAGCGACTTTGCGCGCACGTCAAGGATCCTGACTGTCCGCGGCGGCGTGATGAACAACCGGCTGCTGGCGGCGCCGGATGTGGAAGCCATCGCGTCGTTGCCGTCTCGGGAAGAACTGCTCGGCCGCTTGGTCGGGATGCTGGTCTCGCCGATCTCCCGCACGCTCGGCGTGCTTGGTGGTCCGAGCCGATCTATGGCCTACCTCCTTCAAGCTCGCGCAGATCAGCTTGGAGGCGGGAGCACGCCGGAGGAAGCGGCGGCCGAGTAACGGCCGTCAGCCGGTCCATCAAGGTGGATCGGCGTGGCAGGGCTAACGATCGAAGGATGCATGGCGACCCGGGATTCGGGCGCTGAGAGATGAGGGAGGACACCCGTGGATCGAGAGCAGCTTATTGCCCAGCTTGAGCAGATGACCGTGCTGGAGTTGAACGGACTCGTCAAGGACCTCGAGGAGCGCTGGGGCGTGTCGGCGGCGGCACCGGTCGCCATGGGCATGATGGCCGGCACCGGTGGTGGCGGCCCTGCGGCGGCGGTCGAGGAAGAGGAGAAGACGGAGTTTGACGTCGTCCTGACAGACGTCGGCGCCAACAAGATTCAGGTCATCAAGGCGGTCCGGGAACTGACGAGCCTCGGCCTCAAGGAGGCCAAGGACCTTGTTGACGGGGCCCCGAAGCCGGTGCGCGAGGGCATCTCCAAGGAGGAGGCCCAGGCCGCCAAGGCAAAGCTTGAAGACGCGGGCGCCAAGGCTGAGGTCAAGTAGACACACACCTACGGCGGTCAGCCATCAACTTACGATCCGCTCTTAGGCGCACGCCATGGATCACCGTGGCCGTGTGTCTGGGACGGGGAAGCTGCTGGCTGATCGCTAAGGGGCAGGGTCTTCCTGCGAATTGCTGACGGTTCACTGCTGACGTATAATCGAGTTCTGCGGGGCGTGGCGCAGTCCGGTAGCGCACCGGTATGGGGTACCGGTGGTCGGAGGTTCGAATCCTCTCGCCCCGACCGTTTTCCTCCCGTCGTCCCTTCGACCTCGATCGTGCCAATTCGGACGACCTCCGGTCGGTGGCTCGCCGAACCCATCTGGTTGCGGTTCGGCTTCGCGTGTGGACGCCCATGAGGAACGCCTCCCCTGTCAGCGCAGGTCCCTGGCGGATCATCATCGCGGATGACGAGTCGTTGATCCGCCTTGATCTGCGAGAGATGCTCACTCACCTTGGGTATGACGTGATCGGCGAGGCGGGAGACGGCCGCAGCGCGCTGGATCTTGCCCGTAAGCTGCAGCCCGACCTCGTGATCATGGACATCAAGATGCCCGACGTTGACGGCATCTCCGCCGCTGAGGAACTGACGCGCGAGAAGATCGCGCCGGTGGTTCTGCTGACGGCCTATTCTGACCAGGGGCTCGTCGACCGTGCGAAAGAAGCGGGCGTGGTGGGCTACGTCGTCAAGCCCTTCCGCGAAACCGAGCTGATGCCCGTCATTGAGCTCTCGATGGCTCGCTTCGAAGAGTTCCGCTCGCTGGAGCGTGAGGTCGGTGGGCTCAAGGACGCCTTGGAAACGCGAAAGCTCATCGAGCGAGCGAAAGGGGTGCTGATGGAGGTCCATGGTCTCCGGGAGGCCGAAGCGTTTCACCGGATCCGTCGCACCAGTATGGACGCGCGAAAGTCCATGAAGGAAGTGGCGGAGGCGATCCTTCTGACCCACGAGATGGACTTCGGAAGCGAGAACGCGTCGGGGTCACGCGTTTCCTCCGAATAATTCTGGCAGAGGCTTGTGATTACGGGCCGGTGACGGTCGGCGACGCCGGTGGTGTTGCCGCCTCGCTGGATGCTGGCGCAGGCGGTGACGCGTCTGCGCCAGCCGGCAAGACGGTGACCGTGACCTGCGAGGGCTCCGTCCTGATCCACTCCACGTTGGGCGGCAGCGAGACGTTGGGCCTCAGCTCGTAAGTCCCTGGAGCAAGACCCGAGACATCGACCTGCAGTCTGATGTCGCCTCTCTCAAGGGCCGCGAGTTCCTCCTCGGACGCCACCACGACGAGGGCGAGCTCGGCCGGTGAAACGTTCGCCTGGAGCCCCGGTGCCGCGCCGACCACCTCCACCCGCTGACCGGGCAGGGACTGCTGGATGCCCTGCTGCCGGATCTGCACGACGACATCCACGTTCCGTCCGGATGACTCAAGGAGTTGAATGCCCGGGGGTAGCGGTTCAATCTGCACCCGGCGGGTGACGTTGGTGGTGGCGCCGGAGATATCTACTGGAGCCGTCGAGACGGAGATTACGTTTTCTAGCAGATTGCTGGGTCCGTCAATGACTATCGCGGGCGGGTTGACGGTGCGATCCACCACCTCGTAGCCCTCGGCGGGCTCGCCCACGACCTGCGTGATCACGGCGACGGTCTTGCCGCGCGCTGAGACGGGGACAAAAACGGATACGGATCTTGGCTCGATCATCACTTCCCGGATCTCGTTCCCCTCGCCATCGACCGCCCGGGGTTCAAAGGTGGCGCGAAAGTCGTCAGTCCGGGTGCCAATGTCGATTGGCAGCCTGACCGTCGCCACCCGCTCTACCAGTGAGCTGGCCCCACTGACACTCACCTCGGAGACATCAGGGCGCAGGTCTCCAACCTGACGCGTGTCCTCCGGTGGGAGGTCGGGCAGGCGGTAATCCAGCGGAAAGGACCGGGTCATGGTCTCCTCGACGTTGACCGTAACCTCAGAGGGCGTCACCTCATGCTCACGAATACCGTCAGGCTCAACAAGGTCCACCCGGAGCCGGTAGGATCCAGGCCCCTCAATGTCGTCTGTTCGGAGTTGAAGTTTCACATGGGACTGATCGACGCCGTCAAGGACCGAGCTCGGACTCGTGAGATGCACGGTGGCGGGGGGGAGGGTCGTGACAATGTCGTAGCCGGGCGCGAGCGGCCCTTCCGCGATGGGGATGCCGGCGTACACCTCAGTTTTCTCGGGGTCCTGCACGTTGCTCACCCATCCCCAGAGTACGAGCGCGAGGACGAGCGAGGTCAGGAGGCGCAGGACGGTTCCCGGTCCTACTGCCAGCGAGAGCTGATTAGCCACGGCAGCGCCGTCTCCACGTCATCATCGCGGTTTCGGGGCCTCGGCGTCCCGGCGTGCTCGGGTGGTGACAGGGGACCCGTTGCGGGATGTCGAGCGAAGCGGGAAGTGAAGCCGTCCATTGGTGGCCGTCGTCCGGCTATCAGTCCGGTCTAGGCGGAGGAGCGACCGGAGGACGCGGCGGAGGCGATCCTGGTCGAGGTTGCGGATGAGACGGCCATTGTGGGCAACAGCCATTTGGCCGGTCTCCTCTGAGACGACCACGGCCAGGGCGTCTGATTCTTCGGTCACGCCAATGGCAGCCCGGTGCCGGGTGCCAAGCTGCCCCGAGGCAGAGATGTTGTCGGTGAGAGGCAACACCACGCTGGCGGCAACGATCCTATCCCCACGGACGATCACGGCCGCGTCGTGGAGGGGAGAGTTGGGGAAGAAGACGTTGATCAACAGCTGGCGGGTCAGGGCCGCATCGAGAATGACGCCGCGATCGGCGAAGTCTTGCAGCCCGGTTTCGCGCTCGATGACGATGAGTGCGCCGTAGCGTTGTCGCGCGAGTTGGGCGGCCGCCCGCACCACTTCGTCGACCGTGCGCTCCAGGTCCTGCTCCGGTCCACTAGGAAAGGAGGTCCGCAGCCAGGCACCAGTATGGCCGATCTGCTCCAGCGCCCGCCGCAGTTCGGGCTGGAAGATCACTGGCAGCGCGACGACGAGCGCGGGCCACGTGCGGGACAGGATCCAGTTGAGCGTGGAGAGCTGGAGGGACGTGCCGAGGAGGAAGACGAACGCGAACAAGGTGATGATGCCGCGGATCAACTGTGTCGCGCGGGTGCCTTGAGCCACCCAGAGCAACCAGTAGATGATCAGCGTGACAACAAGGATATCGAGGATAACCCGCGGGTCACCCAGCCGGGAGAGAAGCCATCCGAGGTCGGGCATGAATCACCGGTGCGACACGCAAGGCGAACCCCTGCCTCGTGATTCTACACCGTGCCGCTGGGCGGGGCCGGTACTTTCGGCGTCACATCCGTACACTTGGGGGATCACCGGCGCTGAGGCTGCCGAGTTGACGGTGGCGCAGGGCGCCTCGGCCCCGTCCGGCTGCAGTGACGTAGGCCTCACAGAGTGACGCTCTCGGCGAGGAACGGACCGGCGAGTGCCCGCCCCAGCTAGGAGCTAACGACGACGAGGGCTGATCTGGCGGGGGAGATGGGGCGTGCGGAAGTCATCCGCGTCAATCTCGAGATAACGGGTGAGTTCCCGGTCCAGGAGCCGTGAGCGCACGCGCTCCTCGATCTGACGGAGATCCTGGTTGGAGGTGACGACGGTCGCCAGCCGCTGGTTGTATCGGTGGTTGAAGAGTTGGTAGAGCTTTTCCCTGGCCCACGGGGTGGTGTTCTCCGTGCCAAGGTCGTCCAGGACGAGAAGGTTGGCATTCCGGAAGGCGTTGAAGCGATCGTCGTACCCGCTGCCGGCGTTCGGGTCAAAGGTGGCTCGCAAGTGATCGAGCAGATCCGGAACCACCTGGAAGATGACCGTCCAACGTGGCTCCCGCCGGAACACCTCAATCGCGATTCCGGCGGCCAGGTGGGTCTTGCCGACACCGCACCCCCCGTGCAGGAAGAGCCAGCGCGTTGGAGACTCGACGAAGTCGAGCGCTTCTTGGTACGCCTTGACCACGCCGGGGACCGTCGGATCGAATCTGTCGAGCGTCTTGTCCTGGAACGCATCCAAGTTCGTGAGGCTGCTCAACTGTTCGCGCTGACGGTCCGCTCGCTCCCGCACCCGGCACTCACAGGGGAAAATGCTGCCGAATTTCGGATGACCCACCGGGAAGTCGCCACGGACAAAGCCTGCGTCCTGGCACATGGCACAGGCGGGCGGCTTCGGTTCCGCCGCAACGGTTCCCCGAGCGATGGGGATCGAGATGTGCTGCATGACGTCGCCGATGCGCTTCATCGCTCCCTCGTCCCCGTCACTCCGGCTCCCCGGCCCTCGGTGGCCCATTTCTCCAAGATGCGCTGTACGTAACGCCAACTGCGACGGTTGTAGGTCACCGCTTCGGCAATCCCGTCCTCAATCCACTCGACGGGATAGGTCTCAAGGGCGTCAACGATATGATCTGCGATAAGGGGTGTGAGCAGCCCGATGTTCTGCTCGTAGAGGCGGAAAACGTTCGGTCGCTCTGGCTCCACGGTCGGGACAGCGTCGTCGTGCCAGATCGCCACGGGTGGCGCGACGGCTCCCCGTGCCATGGCGGCGACGAGTGCCTGGTTGACCGGGGTGTTGACATAGTACCAGACCCGTCGCTCGGCGGCGTGCTCAGAGGCGAAACGGAGTAGGGTCCCGCGGCCAACCGCAAGGTCGAGTCCCAGGCCGATCCGATGGTCCGGCTCTCGCGGGCTGCCAACGACTCGGAGGGCGGAGCGGAGCGGGCGGTCCCGTAGAAGAGCGTCCTCGCTGATCGGCGTTTCGATACCGCCGCCATCAGCCGCGAGTCGAAAGGCAGTCAAGGTAACGTGGATCTCGGCGGGGTCCTGAAGTTGAGGCAGGACATCGACGAAAAAGGCCCGGGGGACGCCAACGGCTGGTTCGGTGGCAACCACAAAACCATTGAAACGGCGGCTCACGAGCACCTGCTCAATGAAATCTGGACCACGTTACAGCCCCGGCTCCCGGTACAACTCGAGGTCGGCGAAGCGGGCGGTCTTATCAAAGAACCGGAGGTTGATCTCGCCAACCGGGCCATTGCGGTGTTTGGCCACGATGATCTCGGCGATCCCCTTTTTCTCCGTGTCCTCGTCGTATTTCTCCTCCCGGTAGATGAACATGACGATGTCCGCATCCTGCTCGATCGAGCCCGACTCGCGGAGATCAGAGAGCATCGGTTTGTGCTCGGATCGGGTCTCGACGGCGCGGGAGAGCTGGGAGAGCGCGATCACGGGGATGTTCAGCTCTCGGGCCAACCCCTTCAAACCTCGAGAGATCTCCGACACCTCCTGAACGCGGTTCTCGCTCCGGCGGCCCGACATCAGTTGCAGGTAATCGATGATGACCATGTCCAGGCCGTGCTCGGCCTGGAGTCGCCGCGCCTTGCTGCGCACGTCCATGATCCCGGCACCGGCGGTGTCATCAATGAAGATGTTGGCTTCGGCAAGCCGGCCGAAGGCGCGCGAGATGCGGTCCCATTCGCCGTCATCGATGTGACCGAGGCGGAGACGGTGAGAGTCGACACCTGTCTCGGTGGAGAGGAGCCGCTGGACAAGCTGCTCTGCCGACATTTCAAGGCTAAAGATCCCGACCGTCTTGCCGTGGGTGACCGCCGCGCCGTACGCCATGCCGAGGGCAAAGGCCGTCTTTCCCATGGACGGCCGAGCGGCGAGGATGATGAGGTCCGACTTCTGGAGCCCCCCGGTAAGCCGGTCCAAGTCCGTGAAGCCCGTGGCGACGCCGACGACGTCGCCGCGGTGCTGCTGCATGTAGTCGATCTGGTCGAAGAAGCGGTCGAGGACCTCGGAGATCGATTGAAAGTCTTTCGTCGCTCGCTTCTCGGAGACGTTGAAGATCGCTCGCTCGGCGGCGTCGAGGGCATCCTCGGTGTCGACACCGTCGCGATAGCCGATGGCGACGATTTGGGAGCCGGCGTCGATGAGACGCCGCAGCGTTGCGGTGCGCTCGACGATCTTGCCGTAGTACTCGACGTGCACGGCGGTCGGGACGGCGTTGAGGAGCGCGGAGAGATAGGCTACGCCCCCCACTTGATCCAGCTTGTCGCGCCGCGCCAACTCGTCCGAGAGGGTAATGAAGTCGGTCGGCTCCCGCCGGTTATAGAGGTCGACGATGGCCTGGTAGATCGTTGCGTTGGCGCCCTGGTAAAAATCCTCCGACTTGACGTAGGAGGCGATCTTGATGATCGCATCGCGGTCGATGAGGAGACTTCCGAGCACCGATTGCTCGGCTTCAAGATTGTGGGGTGGAAGGCGCTCGACAGCCATGACCATCCGGCGGGCTCCTTGGCTCGCGGATCGGCCGGCGGGGACGGCGAACCGATGCAACGTATCAGGGTGAGAGACGGACCGGCGCTCGCATCGGGGGGCGAGCGCCGGTCTTCGTGGGTGCTCTGAAGGAGAGCCGTGCCCGGATTGATTGGGGCTAGCTGCCCATTTCCTCGCTGACCTCGACGGCCTTGCCGTCGGTAGTAGACTCGTTCACAGCGCCGCCACGAACCTCGACGTCACCATGAGCGCCCGGCACGCCGTCAACCTCAGGGACATTCGGCCCCTCGGCAACGGTTTCGGTCTTGCTATCGTCATGACCACTGCCCGGCTCGGGATGACCTGAGCTCCCCTTGCCACGCTTGCTTTCATCCATGTGAGCCATTAGGCCTCCTCGCCCGCAGTGACGTCCGATGGCACGGTGCCGGCATCCGGACCGGCTTCCTCGCCGGTATCAGCATCGCCTCGGACGACGACGGTCACCTGAGGCCGCAGGCGGCCAACCAGATTGATGGTCACGGCGTGCTCGCCAAGAGTGCGGATGGGATCTTCGAGTGCCACCTTGCGGCGGTCGATCTCCTCCCGGACCAGCTCAGCCAGCTTTTCGGCGACATCCCCAGCGGTGATCGAACCGTAGAGCCGCCCTTGCTCACCGGCCTTCGCCGTGAATTCGAGGCGCTGGCCGGCGATGCGATCGGCGAGCGACTGGAGCTGCTGCTCCTGCTTGGCAATCTTGCGGGCCTGCACCCGGTCGTTCTCTTCGACCGTCTTCAATTCGCCGGGCGTCGCGAGCACCGCCATCCCCTTCGGGATGAGGTAGTTGCGCGCGAAGCCGTCCTTGACGGTCTGGACGGTGCCCTTCTCGCCCAGCTTAGGCACGTCCTGGCGGAGCACGATCTTCATGGTCTGCGGTTACCTTCTTCCGTTGGCTCGCCACGTTCGGCCGGGTGGACATGCACCCGCGCGGGACCGAAGAGTGTACGAACACCTCTGACTATCAACCTCAACTATACGTGTCTCCGCATCATGGTGCAACGCGGTGACGGTGCCTGGGCGCCCAGGAGGATGTGGTTAGCAGGCTACCGTTGACGTCCCCGCACTGCACCGGCACCTCGATGTCGTCCACCCACACCGAATCCGTCGGAAGGGTCCTCCTTCCTTTCGGCGTCGGCGTCTCCGTACCCGAGGATGCACTCCCGGGCTCACCCTAGGAGGCCCCTCCGGCGCTGAGCACGGGCGCGCCTGGGGAAAAGACCAAGGGATTTACCAGAGCCCGTATCAGATCTGTTGGAGGAAGGCACCGACGCTCCAACCCGGGCCGTACGATCCGTTCTCCACCTGGTACCAGGTGTACCCGTCCGCCGCGACGGGCCCGCCAATCACCGAGAATTGGGTCGCCTCGGGAACGACGTTCACGATCGGAGCAGAGGTGCTCGGCCCAGACCGGAAGTTGAGGCTGCCGTCGATCACCCGGACGGTGTTCCCCACTTGAATCCCGCCATTCCCGTCGCCAACCGGGGCGAGGAACTCTCCCAGACTCCAGCCTCCACCGTAGTCACGGGCGTAGACGCCGTACCAGATGGAGCCGTTGACTCGTTGCGGGGCGGCAGTAACCTCCAAGCGGGTGCCGCCCGGAATGATCGTGATGACGCCCTGCTCGACTCCGGGACCGGCACGGAGGTTGAGGGCATTGGTGTTGGCGACGACCTGATCACCGACGTTGAAGCCGCCGGACACGGGGTTGGATGGAGGCGTGGAGGTGCCTGCCGGAGCAAGGAAGGTTGTTGCCGCCCAGCCCGTTCCCAGGTCGGTCTGGAGTTGCGTCCAACTGTAGCCGTCGGCCGCCCGGGAGGCCGCGACGACCGAGCCGAAACTGCCGGACGGCAGGCGGGCGACGACCTCACCCGATAACCCGGGGGCACTACGGAGGTTGAGCAGGTCCGTGTCTACCACGACCCTATCGCCGATCCCAAATGGGGCCGACGGAGGAATATCGACCGCTGACGCTTGTAGGAGGAACGACGCCGTCCAGCCGTTCCCGTAGCCGCCGTTCACGGCGTACCAGGTGTAACCATCGACCGTCGTTGGACCGTCGACCACGGTGAGTAGGGTGCCCAGGGCCATCTCGGCGATGACCGGGAAGTCGAGCCCCGGCCCGGAGCGGAGATTGCCGTCCGGAACGATCACGGAGACGACATCCCCCGCGACAAAGTCGGGCGCTGCTGGTGCAGGACTAGCGCCTTCACTGAGCACGGCGCTGACGTATTGCCGGATGGTCGGCAGATCGCCGTAGAGATAGTCGCCGGGGCAGGTGCTCTCGTTGACGTCGCGGTGCCCGCAGATGGTCGGAAGATTCGGCGTCTCGTGGAAGTCGGAGCTGCCCAGGGGATCAAGTTTGCGTCCGACCCAGGCGGTGATCCAGACGAGCCCGGCCTGGGCCTCCGGGGTTTCCGATTCAAAGTTGAAGCGGCCGATGGTGCCGATGCCGGAACTGCCGTAGGCATACTGGTACGCATGGCCCCCGACGACGTTCTCGCCACCGGCGCGGCCTTCGTAGACGTTGCCCATGTAGTCGACCAGGTAGTTGTATCCGATGTCGCCCCAACCGCGGGTGATCGCGTGGTAGTAGTAGATGGAGCGAATCGCGACGAGCGGATCCTGGAAATTGGCGGTGTCGGTGTGATGGATGATGACGTGCTCGACGGTTCGGTATTCGGGCGGCCAGATCTGGCCCTTGCCGTTGTAGCGGTAGGTTTCGTTGGCGCCCCAGGCGGATCGGGAGATGATCGGGGGTGGGGCAAGGGCCGGCTCCAGCGCCGCGGCGTAGACATCGTGTATGGATGGGCCGGCGGCGGCGTTGATGTAGGTCATCGCAAGGTCCGGTAGCTGCACCGGTTCACCAGCGCCGTCCAGCGACCGGTAGCGGACGAAGCGAGCCTCATCGGTGAAGACGAGGTCACTGAAGACGCGACCATCCCGTTCGGGCCGCCCGGCGTCCTCCACAGCCGCCCCGACGGTGACCGGGTCGCTGAAGGAGACGCCGTCGGCGCTAAAGCTCATCTCCAACTGGGGAGCAATGTCGGTGTCGCCGCCCCAATGGGCACCAACGGCGTAGAAGGGGAAGTCGGCTTTAAAGATGACCCCGGTGCCGGGTTCCGCCGACCCGACACCGTTGGACTCCGCCCAGGTGCCGGCGATGGTCTCGGCGGTCTGCGTGCGACCTGGGCGCACCTGGCCGGCACCAACAGCTGACATGGCGCCGAAGGCCGCAGTCGCCTTCAGGACAACCCGGCGGTCGACACGCCGCGATAGCGCTTTACGGAAGCGCGGCAGGGACTCGTGCATCCTTTCCCTCCACCCCGATCCGGACCGACAGCGCTGCAACGCGGTCGCCCCGGCTATTCGCGTCCCCGCTCAGCGCGGCACCTCGGAGGCCACTCCAGGGAACGTGGAGCCGGCACCGTGGGGCCGCACGGTCCGGAGCCAAGTCCTAAGGAGCACCATGACGGGGTGTACGTACGGGTAGGAGCAACGTATCACCTGACCGACCGAGGCGTCAACTGGTCAGGAGAGTGGACACCGCATTGGTTCTTCGCGACCCGTCTCCGGGGCCGCACGTATGGGAAGGGATTAGGGCACGGAGGGCGGCTGGGCACGGCGGAGCAGCTCGAAGAGGGCGATCGACCCGGCGGTCGCGGCGTTGAGGGACGCGACGGTGCCTCGCATTGGAAGGGAGACCGTGAGGTCGCAGCGCCGGGCCACGTTCGACCCGATGCCGCTGCCTTCACTGCCGACGACCAGCGCGATCGGAGTTGGGAGGTCGACGGTGAAGAGATCTTGCGCCTCAGGGCCAGCGGCAAGACCAACGACCCACCAGCCTTCCTCCTTCAGGCTATCGAGGGCACGGGCGAGGTTCGGAACACGGGCGACCAGCAGATGCTCGACGGCCCCGGCAGAGGCATTGACAGCGGCCGGCGTGATACCAGCTGCGCGGTCCTGAGGCAGAAGAATCCCTGCCACGCCGCTCGCCTCGGCGGCGCGGAGGAGCGTGCCGACATTTTGAGGATCCTGGAGGTGGTCGAGCGCGAGAACGGTTCCCCCGCGGCTGAGGATGTCGTCGAGCGTGGCATATGGAAACGGCGAAGTCTCCAGGGCGACCCCCTGGTGGTTTGCCCCAGAGGTGAGGTCGTCCAGCATGGGCCGCGGGACGCGCTCGATCGGAATGGCGGCGGCGACCGCCGTTTCCTCAAGGGCCTGGAGCCGGCTGTCTTCGCGAACACCTTCCGCGAGGAAGAGGCGGGTTGCCGTGCGCCGACCGCGCAGCGCCTCACTGACCGCATTTCGGCCATACAGAAGATCGCCGCGAATGGACAGCGGCGGGGCACCCGTCTTCGCCGGTCGGCCTTCCCTACGTCCGCTTGGACGAGGCGGCCGGCCGTCTGGTCCACGGCGGTCTTGATGCGGATGGGGGCGATTATGCCCGGCGCCAAATCGAGCCGGTCGGTCCGTCTTCAAGGGCGATCCCCTCGGCCGCGAGGCCGTTGCGGATGGTATCGGCGAGCGCCCACTGCTTGGCGGCTCGCAGGTCATCCCGAACACGTACCAGGAGGTCAATGAATGGAGCCCCATCCCCCTGGACCGGGACAGCGACCTCTTCCAGCGAGAGCCCGAGAATGCCGGCCAAGTTCAGGAGGGTCTGACGGGCTGCCTCAACTTCGGGCGACACTGCCCCAGTTCCGCGTGCCCGGTTGATCGCGCGTCCGAGATCGAAGAGGGCCGCCACGGCGCCCGGGGTGTCGAAGTCGTCGTTCATGGCGTCGAGGAACCGCTCCCGGCTTTCCCCAGCCGCAGTGGCGAGGCCAGGGGAGGCGTCCTCTGCCCCGTCCTCATGGGGCGGGCTGACGGTGGATGCGGAGGCGGCCAAGCGCAGGCGGGCCAGACCGCGCTCGGCCGCTTGAAGACCCTCCTCGCTGAAGGTGAGCGGCGCGCGGTAGTGGGACTGGAGCACCATCAAGCGAAAGGCGGGACCGAGGCCGCGATCCAGGATCTCCCGGATGCGGACCATGTTGCCGAGGGACTTGGACATTTTCTCGTCGCCCAGACGGAGGAGCCCGTTGTGGATCCAGTAGCGCGAGAAGGGTTCTCGGCCAAGGAACGCCTCCGACTGGGCGATTTCGTTCTCATGGTGAGGAAAGATAAGATCGGCGCCACCGCCGTGAATGTCGACAACGCCATTCAGGTGTGTGCTGCACATGGCGGAGCACTCGATGTGCCAGCCGGGTCGACCACTGCTCCAGGGGCTCTCCCAGCTTGGTTCTCCGGGCTTAGCCGCTTTCCAGAGTGCGAAGTCGAGCGGATCTTCCTTCCGCTCGTCGACCTCGATCCTCGCGCCGGAGAGCAGGTCGTCAAGGTGACGGTGAGACAGTTTGCCGTATTCGGGAAACGAGCGGACGCGATAATAGACGTCGCCGTCAACCGGGTAGGCGTGGCCCCTCTCGATGAGACCCTCGATCATGGCGATGATCGCGCCAATCTCCTGGGTTGCGCGGGGATAGACCGTCGCGCGCTGGATGCCGAGCGCGTCCGTGTCGGCCAGCCACTCATCAATCAGTCGCTTGGTCAAGGCGTCCGGGGTGATGCCTTCCCGGTTGGCCCGGAGGATGATCTTGTCGTCGACATCCGTGAAGTTCTGGGCATGGCGCACATCGTAGCCGCGGTGCTCGAGGTACCGCCGGATGACGTCGAAGACGATCGCGGACATGCCGTGCCCGACGTGGGCACTGTCATAGACCGTGACGCCACAGACATACATGCGAACCCGGCCGGGCTCGATGGTCTCAAAGGGCTCCTTGCGACGGGTGAGCGTGTTGTAAACCTGGAGTGAGGCATCGACGGTCATACCCGCGATCGCTCCTATCAGTCGTTTGAGCGTCATGCCGGAAGGATCAGCGACCGGCGCCTGGCTATCTCCGTTAGACGAGAGCGTGGTGACCGTCTGGTGAGGCGTGAGACGCTTCCAGATCACGCACCTTCTGCTCCAGCTCCTCGATCCGGCGGGCAAGAGCGATCAGCGTATCCCGCTCTGGATCAGGCAGTCGCTCCAGGCGGCTGGGTTCGGGGCTCGAAGGCTCTACAGGTCTGACGGCCCGTGCGGGAACACCGACGGCCGTGCTACGCGGAGGGACATCTCGGAGGACGACCGCGCCTCCGCCAATCTTGGCCCGCTCGCCGACCTGGACCGCCCCCAGAACTTTCGCACCGACGCCAATCGTGACACCGTCCGCGACGGTAGGGTGACGTTTCCCGCGCTCCTTCCCAGTTCCGCCGAGGGTGACCCCTTGGTACAGGGTGACGTCGTTGCCAATGATGGCCGTCTCCCCAATCACGACCCCCATACCGTGGTCGATAAAGACACGCTGACCAATGGTCGCGCCGGGGTGGATCTCGATGCCCGTGAGAAAACGACCCAGGTGGGAGACCATGCGGGCGAGAAGTCGCCGCCGCCGCCGATGGAGCCAGGAGGCGACGCGGTAGATGGCGAGCGCGTGTAGGCCAGGATAGGTGAGGAGAACTTCCAGATTGGAGCGGGCCGCGGGATCTCGTTCGCGGATCGCGCGCAGGGTATCGGACAAGGACATGGGCCTGCTCGTTTCGACGACCGGCCGGACAGCACGCAGCAGGGAGAGCGATGACGCTGCTAGGGACAGCAGGGGAACCCGCCAACCCCGGCGCCATGGCGCTCCGGATGGAGAAAACAGCAAGGCTGCCGGCGGTCCGTCACGGTGCGACCCTCGCCCTTAGTCAGCCGCGAGCGGTTTGCCCGAGGCCGTCGACTTGGCCTCTGTGCCGCCGGTCTCGCTGCTCTTGGTCGTCTCCGTCTTCGCGGCTTTCGCGGTCTCAGCCGGCTTCTCGCCCGTCGTCTCGGGCTTCTTATCCGACGTGCCGTTGTCGCTGGAGGTCTTGCGGCTGTCGTTGATGTACCACCCGGAGCCCTTAAAGACGACTCCTACCGGGTGGATGACGCGCTTGACCAGACTGTGGCACACCGGGCACTCGGTCAGGGGGTCATCCGCCATGCGCTGAAATTGCTCAAAGCGGTGCTCGCAGGCGGTGCACCGATAGGCGTAGGTGGGCATCAGACGGTGGTCTCCTCAGATCTCAGATAACGAGCAACGTCCGCATCGATTCTACCTAATTGAGTCGTCGAACTCAAGGTTTCCGAAGGGAAGTATTGCGCTCGCTCAGTGGCGGGCGGCCAGCGCGAGCGGGGCGAGATCGTCCCAGTTCTGACCGGCGCGGACATCGGCTACCAAGGGGACGGCGAGATCGTATGCCCCCTCCATCGTCGTGACGACGAGGTCCGCGGCCTCCGCGAGATGGGAGCGATCCACCTCTAACACCAGTTCATCGTGGACCTGGAGGAGAAGCCGGGCACGCAGCCCGAGCGCCGGGATCGCGTTCGCGAGACGGATCATCGCGATCTTAATGATGTCGGCGGCAGTCCCCTGAACCGGCATGTTGATGGCCATCCGCTCAGCGACGAGGCGGCGGGCGCCGTTGCTGGAAACGAGGTCCGGCAGGTAGCGGCGGCGGCCGCTTGGTGCTTGGACGTACCCGTTGGTGACCCCAAAGCGGATGATCTCGTCGAATAGGGCACGGACGTGCGGGAGCCGCGCCCAGTACTGGTCGATGAACTTCTGGGCATCGGCGCGGCTCAACCCAGAGTCCCGCGAGAGGCCGTAGGACTGCATGCCATACATGACGCCGAAGTTGACTGTTTTGGCGACCCGGCGCATGTCCGGCGTGACGGCCTCCGGCGGGACACCATTGACCACCGCGGCCGTGGCCCGGTGGATATCCTCGCCCGTGCGAAACGCTTCGACGAGGAACGGTTCTCCACTCATATGGGCCAGCAGGCGTAACTCGATCTGCGAGTAGTCGGCGGCAAGCAGCACCGCGTCGTCGAAGAGCCGGTACTCGGGCCGGTGATCCGCAACGAACGCCTGACGCACGCGACGGCCCAACTCCGTGCGAATGGGGATGTTCTGAAGGTTCGGATTGGTGGACGAGAGCCGGCCCGTGGCAGCGACGGTTTGGTTGTAGGAGGTGTGGACGCGGCCGGTTTCGGAGTTGACCTGCAGCGGGAGGGCGTCTACGTAGGTGGACTTCAGCTTGCCAAGCGAGCGGTATTCGAGCACCGCCTCGACGATCGGGTGCCGATCTCGGATGTTCTCTAGGACGTCGGAGTCAACGGAGTAGCCAGTCTTCGTCCGGCGACCGGTTGGGAGTTTGAGTTCGTCAAAGAGCAGGGTGGCGAGTTGTTTGTTGGAGCCGATGTTCAGTTCGCGGCCGGCCATCGCGTGGATGGAGGCCTCAAGCTCCCCGAACCGCTGGGTGATCTCGGCTGATAGCTCCCGTAAGTAGGGGACGTCGATTGCAATCCCTGCCCGCTCCATGCCCACCAGCACGGGGACGAGGGGCAACTCAATGTCTCGGAAGAGCGCTTCTTGCCCCTGCTCCTGGAGTTGGTCTCGCTGAGGTTCGACGAGGGCGAAGGTTGCTTCGACATCCCCGCAGGCATAGTCCCCGGCCGCGTCACTGCCGACCCGGTCCATGGTGATTTGACCCCGTCCCGTCCCAATCAACTCCGTGATCTCGGTCATCTCTATGCCGAGACGCGTGAAGGCAAGATCCTTGAGCCGGAGCGATGTCTCACCGAGGAGGTAGGCGCCAATCATGGTATCGAAGTCGATGTTCGCCAGGTCGTACCCGTGCCGGCGCAGCACCTGCAGGTCGTACTTCCCGTGGTGGGCAATGCGTTGCAGGCTTAAGTCGCAGAAGATCGGTTCCAGCGTGGCACGAACCAGATCCAGATCGACGTTGCCGTCGCCGGTGTGACCCACGGGCACGTAAAAGCTCTCATGTGGACTCACCGCGATGGCAATACCGACCAAGCCGGCTGTGAGCGGATCGGTGGAGGTCGTTTCGACATCGAGCGAGTAGGCGCCTGATGCCCGCACGCGCTCAACCACCACAGCAAGTTGCTCCCCCGATCGCACGATGACGCGGCGTGACGGCTCGCGTTCTTGGGGGACGGAGGAGGAAGCCGTCTGACGGGGCTCGGGGAGGCGACCCAGGAGATTGCGGAACTCGAGTTCGCGGAAGAGCGACAGGACGCGCTCCCGGTCGTAGTTCCCGACTGCGCTTTGGTCCAGATCCAGAGGGATATCCAGATCCCGCACGATCGAGGCGAGCCGTTTGCTTTCCAGGGCCTGCTCGACGTTCGCTTCCAAGGCGGTGCGGGCCCTGGCTGGCGTCACCTCAGGGGTGTGAGTCAGGATCTGCTCCAGGGAGCCGAACCGCGCGATGAGGGCCTTCGCGGTCTTGTCCCCGATACCGGGAACCCCGGGGATGTTGTCGGAGGTGTCGCCAACGAGGGCCTTGTAATCGGCCACCAGGGCGGGGGCGAAGCCGTAGCGCTCCATCACCGTGGCGCGGTCGAATAGGCGCAGTTCCCCGAACCGCTTGGCGCCCGGCAGCACTACGTGAACATCGTCGTCCACGAGCTGGAGCAGATCAGTGTCGCCGGTCACAATGAGGACGCGAAGGCGCGCTTCGTTGGCGCAGCGGGTCGAGATGCTTCCGATCACGTCGTCGGCCTCGTAGCCGTCTCGCCGCTCGATGGGGATATTGAGCGCGTCGATCAGCTGCTGAACGCGCTCGACCTGCTTCCGCAGATCGTCCGGCATGGAGGAGCGATTCGCCTTGTAGTCGGCGAAGCTGTCGTGGCGGAAGGTGCGTCCGCCCTCCAGGGCGACCACCGCGTAATCCGGTTGCTGGCTGCGAAGGACGTCGAGGAGCATCGAGGCAAAGCCGAAGACGGCGTTGGTCTGCTCGCCGCCGGCGGTGGCAAGCGATGGGGGCAGGGCGTGGTAGGCCCGGAAGATCAACCCATAGCCATCCACCAGCATGAGCGTCGGGCGCTCGCTGACGTTCGAGGGGGTGCCTGAGTCCGGCAAAGCGTGCCTCCTTCTCGCGGGAGTATAGTGCCCTGGCGGGGAGACGCGGCGCGGCAGATTAGCGCGCCGGAACGGGCTCGGCAGATCGTAGATTGCTATACTTTTTATGTTGCCGCGACGGTTCAAGGCACCCGAGGGCGTCGCAACACCGCGATGGCCTCGAGTCCGCGTGTCGTTACCGGAAACACCCGCCGGGCGACGTCAGAACCGCCCCCACCAATGTGTCGTAAGTAGATCGATACCCGCATCCGGGGAGGCCCGTGCGGGGAGGAGCCTTAGGCCCGATGGACCCGAGTACCGTGCAAGCCGTCGCTCGGATAACGAGTGACAACGTCGAGCGGGTCATCGTCGGGAAGCGACGAGAGGTGCAGCTTGTCCTGGTGGCGCTGCTCTGCCGGGGCCACGTCCTGATTGAGGATGTGCCAGGGGTTGGCAAGACGGTCCTTGCGAAGGCGATTGCTCGCAGTATTGGTTGCACCTTCAAGCGGATTCAGTTCACCCCCGATCTCCTGCCGAGCGACGTGACCGGCGTCAACGTCTTCGACCAACGAAGCGGGACGTTTGTCTTCCGGGCCGGTCCCGTCGTCGCTCAGATGGTTTTGGCGGACGAGATCAACCGCGCCACGCCGAAGACCCAGGCCGCGTTGCTGGAGGCGATGGAAGAGGCGCAGGTGACGGTCGATGGGGTGACCCACCCGCTTCCCTCGCCATTTGTCGTCCTCGCGACGGAGAATCCGATTGAATACGAGGGAACCTTTCCGTTGCCGGAGGCCCAGTTAGACCGATTCCTGATCCGATTGTCGCTTGGCTACCCTGGACGGGCAGGTGAGTTGGAGATGCTAGACCGGCAGCACCGGGCTCACCCATTAGAGGGGCTGACCCAGGTGGTGCGCGTGGAGGAGCTCGTCGCGGCCCAGGCCGCTATCAAGGATGTCCACGTGGCGCAACCGGTCAAAGAGTACATCGTCGCCCTGGTCGAGGCGACGCGGCACCACGGGGATGTCTACCTTGGGGCAAGCCCGCGCGGTTCCTTGGCCCTGTACAACGTGTCGCGCGCCTGGGCCGCCTTGAATGGGCGCGACTACGTAATTCCCGACGATGTGAAAGGGCTGGCCGAGCCGACCCTGGCGCACCGGGTGATTATCAACCCAGCGGCGCGCATGAAGAACATCGACAGCCGGGGGGTCATAGAGGACTTGTTGCGAACGGTGCCGGTGCCGGGTGCCCAGCCGGTTGCCCGCGCCGCGACCGGGTGGGGTGGTCGTCGTGCCGCCGACTGATCGACGGTGAACGCGCTTAAGGTCGTCCTGCTGCTGCTTGGGATCGTGGTCCTGGCCCAGGTCAACGACTGGCCGTTTCTCAATCAACTGGTTGTCGCTCTGCTGGGCCTCCTGATTGTCGCCTACGTGTGGAGCCGGTTAAGCCTGCGGTCCGTGTCGATCACGCGGGTGACGTCAGCCGACCGGGCGCAGGTCGGGCAGCAGGTGGCAGAGCGGATCGAGGTGCGGAACCGGGGCTGGTTCCCTAAGCTGTGGCTCGAGGTCCGGGATTACTCAACGCTGCCGGGCCATGAGGCGAGCCGCGTGGTTCATGTGCGAGGGCGAAGCCGAACCGTCTGGGAGGTCGACACCCTTTGCGTGCGAAGGGGACGGTACCGGGTTGGGCCGTTGGTGGTGCGTTCCGGGGATCCGTTCGGCCTCTTTCCACGCTCCATGCGGGTGCCTGGCTCGCATGAACTCATCGTCTATCCGGCCACCGTCGATGTCAGCGGCTTCCCCCTTCCGCGGGGGACCATCTCCGGCGGAAGGGCGACACCAAAGCGGAATCCGTTTATCACCCCGAGCGTGGCCGGTATCCGTGAGTACAGCAGCGGGGATGCCTTCAACCGGATAAGTTGGGCGGCCACGGCTCGTCTAGGAAAGCTGATGATCAAAGAGTTTGATTTCGATCCGAGTGCCGATATCTGGCTCGTTCTCGACCTTGAGCGGGAACACCACCGGTCCGCAGCGCCGGAAGCCACCAGGGCTTCGGCGGGGCGGGAGGCGTTTGAATGGCTCGATTCGACCGAGGAATATGCGGTCACGATCGCGGCCTCGCTGGCTCGGCGGTGCCTCGATGAAGGGCGAAGCGTTGGCCTCATTGCGAGTGGGGGGTTTCATGAGGTGATTCCAGCCGATCGATCGGATCGCCAATACATGAAAATCCTAGAAGCACTCGCTGTCATCCGCGCGGAAGGGGTCCGTCCGCTAGCCGAGGTCCTGCTGGTGGAGGGTAGGCGCTTCGGCCGGCAAAGCGGCCTGGTCACCATCACCCCATCGACTGACGAAGGATGGGTGGCGGCAATGGTCGAGATCGTGGGACGCCAGGTGCCGGCCTCGGCCATCGTCGTGGAGCCGTCCACCTTCGCGCCGGCCGACGGCTCGCTGTTCGTGGTGAGCGGGCTCGTCGCCGCGGGTATCCCGACGCAGCTCGTGAAGTACGGCGACGACATTGGGAGCACTCTTTCGTCCGGACGTGGTCCGGGAGCCCCCGTCGGAGGGCAAGCGCGCGATGGCTAGCGTGGTGGCTCGCCGACGCGGGGGATTTCTGAGGATCGGAGGGGTACGCGGGCTGCGGCCGGCTGAGGGCTGGACCACCGTCGGCCTGCACCTCGTTCTCGTACTCTCGGCGGCGTGGGCGATCCAACAGGCAGACTGGGACGAGGGGCTCAAGATTTTGCCCTTGGTCGCCGCGGTGGCCGCTCTTGTCGGATTCGTGCTTGCGAAGACGACGGCGCCCGACGTCATTGCCCATTTCCTCGCCTTCGTGGTCGGGGTGGGATTTGTCGCCGTTCAAGTGGCGTCGGTCTTCGAGCAGCTTGGCGGGGACCGAAGAGCGCGCCTGCTAGCCCTCTGGCGCCGCGCCGAGCGGTGGTGGCAACTGAACATGGAGGGCGGTGAGAGCGATGACCGCTACCTGTTCATTGTGCTGCTCGGGGTCACGGTGTGGCTCGTGGCCTACATGTCTGCCTGGACGCTGTTTCGGCGACGATGGCTGATGGCGTCGGTGCTGCTGCCGGGCTTCGTGATCATGATCAATCTCGGCTACTCCCCGGACGAGAGCTCGGCCCCCCTCGTCGTCTACCTCGTTGCGGCCGGCACGCTCGCCGCCCGCCACTTCGCGTTTCGGCGCCAGGAGGAGTGGTCCCGATTCCGCATCCCGGCCCCCGAACGGCTGCCCTGGCGGTTCCTGGGTGTCGGCGCTAATGTGGCGCTCGCGGTGGTGCTGCTGGCCTGGACGCTGCCCACGAGCGCGGGAAACGACGCGCTAGATGCCGCCTGGAATCGTGTGGACAGCCGGTGGGAGTCGGTCGAGCGGCAGTGGGAGCGGTGGTTCGGGTCGTTGTCCGGATCGGGGGGGAGCAGGGGAGGTTCATACTCCGCATTCCGTGACTCGTTTGACTTAGGGGGACCGCTGAAGCTTGGTGACGATCCAGTGATTGCCCTCCAGGCTCAAGATCCGGCCTACCTTGTTGGGCGCCGCTACGATCGGTATGACGGGCATGGCTGGCGGAGCGATGTGGAACGGACCTTCGACGAGCAGGGCATTGACGGTGGCCGGTACTCGCCGCAGATGACCTTTCAACCGAACCAGAATGTCAGCCTCTCGTCTGAGGTGACGCAGGCACGGGCAAAGGTTGCGGGTGAACTGACGGTGTTGCAGCCGAAGGGGGATCTACTCCTCACCCTTGAGACGTACGAGGAGAGCAACCAGCCAACCAGCGTGCAGCTTTCATGGCGGCAGCTCGACGGAGAACGGTTTGTGCTGGGCGAGGATGACAGCGCCCTCCCGCCGGATCTACGCCGCTTGGCCGACCTGCTCCAGCAAGCAACCTTCGCAGCGGGTCCCGATGGCCGGCCTGTCATCACCGATCCGGAGTTGGCTGCGCGGGTGGAGGCAGAACAGGCGACGCAGCGTGGGCGCTTCCTCCGCACCCGTTGGAATGTGGCCAACGACGGGACCGTGACGCTCTCCGTGAGCGGCCAGGTTCCGATCTACGACGACGTGGAGGCCGTCTTCGGGCGGGAGCCGATCCAGGTCGGGACGTCGTACGAGGTCGAAGGCTTGCGCAGCGCAGCGTCGCCGCGGCAATTGCGAGCCGCTGGCGTCGAGTATCCGGACTATGTGCGGGACCGTTACCTGCAACTCCCGACCACGATCACCGACCGGACACGGGACCTCGCGGCGGCATTGGCGGAGGGGCAGGACACGCCCTTTGATGTCGCGGTGGCGATCCAGGACCATGTGCGATCGCGCATTGCCTATGAGGAGAAGATCAAGGCGCCGCCTGACGATCAGGACGCGGTCGACTATGTGCTCTTCGACAGTAAGGAGGGGTACTGCGAGTACTACGCGTCGGCCATGGCCGTGATGCTGCGATCGCTCGAAATCCCGGCCAGGGTTGCCGTGGGCTTCTATCCCGTCGCGCAGGATGACAGTGCAGGGTCCTATGTCTATCGGGAGCGGAATGCCCATGCCTGGGTGGAGGTCTACTTCCCCAAGTACGGCTGGGTTCCGTTCGAGCCAACGGCTTCCCGGCCGCCGATCGAGTACGGGGCAGACCGGCCGCAGGTGACGGCCGATGGGCTGCCAACACCCACGCCGATCCCAACGCCTGCCGCGACGCCCATCGCGGAGGGTGAGCCGACGCCAGTGCCGCCCATCGCAACCGCATCTGGGGAGCAGCCCTCGCTGTTGGAGCGATCGAAGAACAATGTTGGTCTCCTCTCCGGGTTGGTGGTCTTGGTCCTGGCGTTGGTGGCGCTGGCAACGGTAGGGGCTTGGCGCTGGGGCCTACGTGGACTAAGCCCGGCTGCTTCCCTCTACGCCCGCGCCGTACGGGTGGGACGATGGCTCGGGGTGAGGCCCACACCGGCGATGACACCGGCGGAGTACGCGGCAGAGATAGGACGTGCCGTGCCGGCCGCCCGGACACCAGCCCAACTCGTAGCAGATCTCTACGCGGCAGAGCGCTACGGTGGTGCTTCGCTCCCGCCGGATTCGGAGGGGCAGTCGGCCTGGCGGCAGTTGCGACGAGCCCTGCTGCGGTCGAAGTTCATGCGGCGACGGACGTGAGCGGGCTGTGAGTTTGCAGGGGGACGAGGTGCCAGGCAGGGACGCGCGAGGCGGGGTCCTGGTTGGTGGAGCGATCAACACGGATCTGGTCGCGCGGACGAAGCGCGCACCGGAGGCTGGGGAGACGGTCACAGGGTCCGACTTTAACGTCTTCGGCGGCGGCAAGGGCGCAAACCAAACCGTGGCGTGCGCCCGCTCCGGAGCCCTGACCGCCATCATTGGAGCGGTGGGACGGGATGATTTTGGGCGTCAGCGACTCGCGGACCTGCAGCGCGAGGGCGTAGACGTGGCCTCGGTAGCCATCGACGCTTCGTCGGCATCTGGCGTTGCGCTGATTGCCGTGGAGGAGAGCGGGCAGAACCGAATCCTGTACGTCCCTGGAGCTACCCTGTCGGTGACACCGGAACAAGCGGTGTCGGCCTATGAGCGGGTGCGACCGGTCGTTGTGCTGACGACTCTAGAACTGCCCCTTCCGACGCTTGAGCGTCTCTACCTGCAGGCGAGAGAAGCCGGCGCACTGACGATGCTGAACGCGACGCCGGAGCCAGAGGAGGGACGGCCGCTGGTGCGGCTGGCGGACGTGCTCGTGGTCAACGAGACCGAGGCGCTGAGCGTCGTGGGGCAACGCGGCGGAAATCCCGATTGGGCAGAGGTGGCGGCATCCCTGGCCGCGCTCGGCCCGCGATGCGTCGTGATCACGCTTGGCGCGGCCGGTGCCGTCGTACGGGATGGGCAGCGCTTGGAGCGGATCAGTGCGCCCGCAGTCGAGGTGGTGGACACCACGGGGGCAGGGGATGCCTTCTGCGGGGCCATGGCGGCGCGTCTTGCCGAGGGCTCCGAGGCTATCGAGGCTGCCCGCCTGGGTATCTTGGCCGGGTCGCTCGCGGTGACACAAGCAGGGGCCCAGCCATCGATGCCGCGCAGGGAGGAGATCGACCAGTTGGCGCAGAGA
>JAUJMG010000135.1 GCA_030446955.1 Thermomicrobiales bacterium | reverse complement strand
TAGTCAGGACCGAACGCTTGCTCCTGACCAAGGGGTGACGCACGACCGCGAATCAGGGCAGAGGTTTCTTAACCCGGCGCCAGTAGATGACGCGAACATCACGATCCCGGCTCACTACCGCCGGCGGGCGAGCGCGACGGCAAGGATGATGATGGCGCCGCGGATGATCACTTGTTGGCTGGTTTCTAGCCCCATCAAGATCAGCCCGTTATTGACAACGCCAATCAGCAGCGCGCCAAGCACCGAACCCATCACCGAGCCGCTCCCGCCGAACAAACTGGTTCCACCGAGGACCACGGCAGCGATCACCGAAAGTTCGTCACCTTCGCCCCACTGGAACCGCCCCGAGTGTAGCCGGCCGGCGTAGAGCATCCCTGCGAGCGCGGCGACAGCTCCGGAAACCGTGAGCACGAGCAGCCCGATCCGCCTTGTGTCCACCCCGCTAAAGCGGGCAGCCGGTTCATTGCCGCCCGTCGCGAGCACTTGGCGGCCGTAGGCCGTCTTGCGCAGAACCACGTACCCGATGGCCGTTACCACAACAATCCAGATGAGCAAGGATGGGATGGGTCCTACCTCTCCGCTTCCGAACATGTTGTTGTACAGGTCATCAAGGATCGGAACGGGCGCTGTGTCGGTGATCCACATCGCCACGCCACGGGCTACTCCCATCATGCCGAGGGTGACGAGGAAGGATGGAATGACTAATCGCGTCACGAGAAGTCCGTTGACCCCGCCTACGATGATACCTGTCAGCAGGCCCGCAGCGATCCCTGCCACGGGGCCAAACCGCTCGATCGTCATCGCCGTCGTGACGGAGCTTAGACCTGCTACAGCTCCGACGGAGAGGTCGATCTGACCTGCAGCAATCACAAAGGTCATCGCCACGGCCATGGTCGCAATGATCGCCGTCTGGCGGACGATATTGAGCAGATTGTTGGTCGTCGTGAAACCGGAATCGCGCAGGGTGATCGCGAAGAACAGGAAGAGTGCAACAAACCCGATGTAGACCATGTACTGGCGCCAATCAACCTGGATGGTTGTCGGCCTAGTGAGCGGCTTGGACAGCATGGTGAAGCTCCTCCTCCGAGCTGATCTCCTGCCGATTCATCTCACGCTTCAGCGTGCCATCCTGCAAGAGCAGCATGCGGTCACTGACGGCGAGCAATTCTGCGGGTTCCGAGGAGATGACGATGACGCCTTTGCCGCTGTCGGCGAGCCGACGAATCACGCCAAGAATCTCGGTCTTGGCCCGGATGTCCACGCCAGCAGTTGGCTCGTCCATGATCAGCACATCGGGCTCAGTCGCGAGCCACTTGCCGATCACCACCTTCTGCTGGTTCCCACCTGAGAGCAACCGGACCGGCTTGAAGATGGAATCGGTCTTGATCTGAAGGCTGTTGACGAAGGACTGTGTCACCTGATCACCCTTGGAGTCGTCGATGAACCCTCCTTGCCGTAGTCGTTGCAGGAGGGGAAGGAGCAGGTTGTCTTTCACGGAGTGATCGAGGACAAGCCCCTGGAGCCGCCGGTCCTCCGGGACCAGGGAGAATCCAGCCGCGATGGCGTCCTCCGGGCTACGGATGTCAACCCGGCGTCCACGGACCAGGATTTCTCCAGCCTCGATCTGGTCGATGCCGAAGAGCGCCCGGGCCAGTTCCGTGCGACCGCTGCCCATGAGGCCCGCGATGCCGAGAATCTCGCCTGGATACAGGCTGAAGCTCACCCCGCGGACTCTATGGCCGGCGGTGATGCCCCTAACCTCCAGCAGCGGCGCGACCCCGCGATCGATCTGCCGTTCTCGCCACGCGAAGGCCTGCTCCATCGTCTGGCCGACAATGTGGTCGATCACCTGCTGCATCGTCAGATTGCTCGTCTGCTCGGTGACGATCCGCTGACCGTCCCGCAGGACAGTGATACGGTCGGTGATCCGGAAGATTTCTTCCATCCGATGAGAGATGTAGATGATCGAGATTCCCCGCGCTTTCAGCTTCCGGATCAGCCCAAACAGTGATTCGGTTTCGGTTGCGGTCAGCGACGCAGTCGGCTCGTCCATGATCAGCACGCGCGCCTCTTGAGCGAGGGCCTTGGCGATCTCGGTCAGTTGCCAATAACCGGTGCTCAGGTCCCCGAGCCTTGCCCGCGGGTCGATCTTCTCCTCCATCTCTGCAAAGATGGCACGGGTGCGGTGCTCGCTCTCACGATCATTAATGAGCCCCGCGCCGGAGCGCGGTTCCTGGGTGAGGAAGACATTTTGTGCGACGGAGAGGGTTGGGATCAGGCTGAATTCCTGGAAGATCATCCCGATGCCAAGGGCACGGGCGTCTTGGGCAGATCGAATCTGTACTGGTCGGCCGTCGACCTCAATCTGCCCACTATCCGCCGAGTACACCCCTTCCAAAATTTTCATCAGGGTAGACTTGCCCGCGCCATTCCCGCCCACTAGAGCGTGTATCTCTCCCTTCTCCAAGGTGAAATCCACGCCGTGCAGCACCCGGTTACCGGCGAAGCTTTTGGTGATCTGGGTCATGCGGACGGCGAACGATTCCATCCCTGTCACCTCTCGCCGAATTCAGGGTGAGGGGGGCGCGCATCGCCCCCCTCACCCTCTCTACTTAGCCGCCTCGACCAACGCCTCGGGGGGATCTTGGTGGTACACCTGGGTCCATGCCTCCAGGACGTTGTCCTCGGTGACCCTGAGCGCGGGAAGGGCGACGTAGGCCGGGGCAGGCTTCCCTAATAGGCCGTATCCTGCCAGCTTCGCCTCGGTCACTCCCTGATCGAACGGCCGCTGGGCACCCAGCCCCCTAATGATTTCGCCCTGTGCCATCGCAACCGCCACGTTCTGCCCAAGGTCGATCGTGGTGACGATCACGTCGTCGCGGCCCGAGGACCGAATGGCGTTCACCACGCCCTCGGCTGGGACATCCCAGACGGCCCAGAGGCCGTTGAGATCGGCGTGCTTGGTCAGCATCGCGGAGGCGGCTCCTTCGGCCTGACCCGCGAAATCGGGGCCCGCGATGCCTTGCTCCTCGACGATCTCGATGTCCGGGTATTCCTCCTGAATGGTCTTCTTGAACGCGTCGTACCGCTGCTTGGTGACGAAGAAGTCGGCGGCATGGTAGACGAGGCCGATCTTGCCCTCGCCTCCCAGGTTCTCGGCCATGATATTGGCCGAGACGATCCCGTTGCCGTAGTTGTCTGCCGAGACGACGCTCACGTAGTCCGTGCCCTGCTCGAAGCCCTCCGGCACGTTGTCCATGAAGACGAGCTTGACTCCTTGCTCGGCGGCTTGGTGGTACGCTCCGGCCGTCGCTACCGGGTCGGTTGGAATTGAGACAATGATGTTGGGCTGCCGGGCCAGGGTGGTCTCAATGTCCGAGACTTGCGTTTCGGGCTGGAAACCAGCATCGGTCTCGGCAATCACTTCGATGCCCATCTGCTCGAACTGGCTCTTCAAGCCGGCAATCTGAGCAACTGACCAGTCGTTGCCACCGTAGTGCATGACAATGGCCGCCTTGGCCCCCATGCCTCTAATCTGCTCCAGTTCCGCATCGGTGAGTGTCACCTCACTTGCCGGCGTCGGCTCCTCACCGTAGGGTCCAGTGCTGAAGACTTGTTCAGTGGCCGGGGTCGCCTCTTGTGCCGCTGCGGATCCGAAAGAGACGCGTGCGCTTGAAACTGCCACCGCCGCCATCGCCAGGGCAGAGAATTGACGTCGAGTGATTGGTCTGCTCACGTGAGTTCCTCCTCCTCATGCGGGTCAGCGCATTGTCCCCACCGTCATGTGATCACCCCTGTCGGATTCCTTGCTCCTCATTCCTCCTCGCTAGCCTTCCCTCCAGGAAGGTTCTGCTGATCAGCGCCGCTTCCGCGGGGGACCCTTCGTAGGAGTCAAGTTCAACAGTGATCCAGCCGTCGTACCGAAGGGCCTCAAGCGCTGCCAAGATCCGGGAGAAGTCTTGTTGGCCCTGGCCCAGTGGCAGGAATGCACCGTCGGCGTAGTCCTTGAGATGCACGTACCGAAGGCGGTCGCCAAACGTCTCGATGAGGTCGGCCGGGTCACCGCCTCCCGCCTCAAGGTGGGCCGTGTCCGGGCAGAAGCCAATGGAGGTATGCTCGAATACCTGCTTTACTTGCTCGGGTGACTCGGCGCACGTGCCGAGGTGAGGGTGGAAGCTGGCGATCAGCCCAGCCTGAGCCGCAAGCTGGACCACGCGCTCCAGTCCTTCCCCTAGGAGACGGTAGTCACGCTCCTCTGTACCCGTTGCCCGCACCGCGCCGCCACCGACGACGAGATGGGTCGCCGCGAGGCCCGCCGCCAAGTGTGCCGCGCGCTCGATCTTGCCCAATTCCTCTTCCAGAATTTCCGGATAGATGAAGTTAGCGCCGGAGTAAACCGCGACCAGTTCAAGCCGAAGTTGCTCCATCAGACGTCGAAGGTTCTCCTCCTGCCCGGCGTACTCCATCAGGTTGCCGTCGAACAGCTCGAACCCTTGGTATCCCGCTCCGGAAATGTCGTGGAGCGCCTGCTCGGTGGAGTCGTTGGCGAGGTAGAAGAGGTCTTTGACGCTTGTCACCCCGGCCGGGTGGCCGACTACCCCGCCCCATGTGTTGGTCTGGTAGGCCAGGTGCATCCTCTTCCCCCTGTTGTCTACTGAAGACGGCTAGACGCCACCTCGACGGGTGCTCCCTGGCGCTGGAGAAGGCCATCGGCGACTCGCCAGGCGTTGGCCATAATCGTGAGCGTCGGATTAGCTCCCGTCGCGGTCGGGAACGGTCCCCCGTCGACCACGTACAGGTTGTCCACCTCGTGCGCCTGGCAATGCTTGTTCAACACGGATGTGCTCGGGTCGTTGCCCATGCGCGTCGTGCCGTGCTGATGTGAGCAATTACCCGTGATGCAGTCGACGTACACGCGGTAGGTTTTCTTTGCCCCGGCGGCCTCCAAGATCTCGGCATTGTGATCAATGACCCAGCGGCCCTGGGCAAGATCGTTGGGATGCGGCTTGTGGGTGATGCGCGCCACAGGCAAGCCCCATGCATCCTTCACCTCATCGTCAAGTTCCACGCGGTTATCGTGTTGTGGCATGTCGTGTAACACCATGCCCACCGCGAAGCTGTGGTTGAAGAAATCCCGGTCCATCTGTTTCGCCTGGGCGCCCCAGAGCGGGCGATCCGGCAAGCTCCAGTTGATCGGGAGGGGGATACCGACACCTGCTGCCGCGATGTGGCAGCCTCCGACAAAGCCGCGATCATCGGCGTGCTCGTAGAACTCGTAGCTGCTTGTGGCCACGTAGCCGCCGCCGGCCCACGCGTAAATCGGATCATCGAACACACCGACCGCGGCGCTATATTCGTGGAGAGTCAGGTTGCGGCCGACGAGATCGCTGCCATTGGCCAAACCATTGGGGAAGCGCGACGAGCGAGAAAGCAGGAGGAGTCGCGCCGATTCGATCGCACCGCAGGCGACGATAAAGATGTCGGCTTCCTGCTCGATGAAATCGCCGTCGGCGTCCTGATACACCGCGCTCTTCGCACGCCCATGCTCATCAACCGTGACCTCGTGGACGTAACAGTCCGGCCGGAGGTCGTATCGCCCTGTCTTCAATGCATCGGGCACGAACACCGAAAGTGCGCTTGAACGGGTACCGGTGGGATCGCCGTGCTGCTGCGCAAAGGCGCTCAAGACGGTCGCCGGTCGGCCGTTATAGGGACGGGAGAGCGCCGCCATCGGGGTTGGGAAGGAGTTGTAACCGAGTTTGCGGCAACCCTCGTGAAACTTCTGCCCATAGCGCGTCATGGGCATCGGGGGGCAAGGATAACCACGGCTGCGAGGTGACTCATACCGGTTCGCGCCGGCCTGGCCCGAAACGCCGAAAGCCCATTCGACCTCGGTGTAGTACGGCTCGAGGTCGGTGTAGGTGATAGGCCAGTCGACGAGCGACGACCCCGGCACATCCCCCGCGATCGTTCTGAGGTGGAAGTCTTTTTCGGTGAAGCGAGGCAGCCACCCTTGCCAGTGGACGGTGCCGCCACCGACCATCTGGGGCACCGGGCAGAAGAGACCAAGCGTTGGATCTTCGGTTTCCGAGGCGCGGAAGGTACGCGGATTGAGCAGCGGGTCGGGCCAAAGGTTGTAGCGATTCACGTTGGCCAGCTCGTCGCCGCCGAAGCTTTCGCGCTTGCGCCAAGGCCCACGTTCAAGCGCCACGACGGAGACGCCACCTTCAGTTAGAACCTTCGCTGCGGTCGCACCCGACGCGCCTGCTCCGATGATGCAGACATCGGCACGCTCCGGCTTCTGCTTATGAGCCATGGTCAATCTCCTTCTCCCAGTCAAGCTGCTCCTCTGCGAAGTAGGGCCGTGTCGTGTAGCGCCCCGCGTGGGTTTCGGCCAATGAGATTGGCCCGTCGAAGCCAATCAACCCCCAGCCGACGCGGTCCTTGTTCCCGCCATAGATTGGATCCGAATAGAAGCCCTGGCGAGTGTGCAACGCGAGCAGTGGAAAGAAATCGAGCTCGATCTCTGCGCTCGTCTGTTGCATCGCTGGCTCGACCGGTGCCCAGGCTCCTGTAACCTGGGCCAGCTCCAGATTCTCCTCGGCTTCTCGAGCCGGATGCTCCATGTCGGCGAGGAGCCGATCCTGCTGCTCTTCCGTGAGTTGCACGAAGTCAGCCCGGAACTGTTCTTGAGCCTTTCGATCGAGTTCCTCGATTCCCGTCACATACTTTTCACGCAGGCTGGCGATACGGCGCCCCCAAGCTCCGGCCCGTTTTCCCTCGAGTTGCTCGAAGCCACTCCCATCCGGCTTTGCGAAGACGTAGTCCAATCCAGACAGATACCGATCGAGGAAGTCAATCGTCCTCGCCTCCCTCGCCCCTGGTTGATCGTCAGTCGGGATAATTCGAGCCATTGCAGCTTCTATGGTCTCCCGCTGATGTGGGTTAAAGAAGCCGCGGGAGATTCCAGGCGTCTGCTCTTCCATCCTCGCCTCCTACCGCGCGCACCGAGGCCGTTTCGCCTCCGCTTGTGTTCGACACGTCATCGGGCTCTTCATCTCTGAATCGTTCACCCGGCTCACCCGTCGGCTCACTGCAGCGAGCGAGCGCCCGAGATGCTTCGCCGTCAACGTGGATGTAGGCCAGGATGGGGCGCTAGCGAGATGAGACGGGCACAATGCAGTTGAGGCCGGACAACAACTGTCGCACCTCAATCGAAGACAGGTTTGGATCTTACCGCTTCTCAGCGCGGCATCTGCTCCTCAATCGTCCCAACAAGCAGCCCCAAAGACGATTTCGAGGTCATCCGCGCGAACGCCGCTGAGTCGCTGGTACGGCAGCAGGGGCGCAACCTCCGCCTTCTTCCGCGCCCCCTCCACGGCTGTTCCAGTCTCCTGCAGGAGTACGCCACTTCCCGCACAAATGATGCCTACAGACGTGCACGCTACAGCGGCCAGAGCGAATAGCTCTGGGTGTTGGCAGAGCTGGACGTTGACGATTCGGGATCCAGACGCGACGGCCGCTCCAAATAAATCACGCCGCCAGCGAGTGTGTTCGCTATCTGCGGGGGGTAGAAATCGCTGAGCTAGATCATCTTCCCCGATTAGCGTTGGAGGAAGGACTCTGTGAGCGAGAACAGAGGGGATGAACTCGCCAACGGGCAAGTGCCGGACGAACGGCGGATAAGGGGGTGCCGTGGGGTTGACCGCCCAACCCAGAAAGGGCTGGGCGGGCGCGAGTCGAACGCGCGAAGCCTGATAACCCACGAACGTCGACCCGCCGATCGAACGGCGTGCGATGGCACGACGGATAAGGGGTGCGCATGGCTGTATGTCGTGCTCTGCCGTTGAGCTACCGCGGCAGTAGCCGCGGGCGGGATTCGAACCCGCGACCTCGCCGTGAACAGCGGTAAGCCATCCGCGTCGACCCGTCGCTGGGAGGCGGGAGCGGGGGCCAGGACATCCAGAGATCACTCCCCTTTGTTGCCTGACCCCAACTCCCAGTTTCCCTCTACACCGCTCCTCGCACGAAGTCGGCGATGGCTGCGGGTGCGGTCGCGTCGAAGCCGACGACGTCAAGCTGACCCGGGTCGGCGGGGCCCGCTAGGCTGAAGCCGTTCGAGCACATGCCGACCACCACGTGGCGGGCGGGTAGTCCCGTCGCCTCCCGGTAGTCGCGCAGGTAGCTCGCCGCTGTCTGCTCCGGCACATCCCAGCCCTGCCCGCGCATCCAGGCCGCCGCCGGCTCGTTGCCGTCCCAGGTCTCGCTGTCGGTGTAGGATACGAAGGCGTCCACCTTCGCTCTGGACCGTAGCGCGTCCCGGATCGGCAGCGCGCAGTAGGTGCCGCCCATCGGAATTGCCCGAAGCGTCCGCAGCACGTCGTCCAGCCGCTGCCGAGGCGAGACCGTCACCGGCACCAGCGTGTGGCCGTAGGCGACGATCTCGTGCTCCGGCTCGAGCCGCGCCGTCACCAGCGCCATCGCCGCGCTCGCTTCCCGCGCCGAGAGGAATGGCAGCCCCGCGACCATCGTGCCATCCATCGAGCCGGAGACGTCCAGCGCCAGCCGAATCCGCTTGCCGGTCGGGGCGACATTCTCGAACGCGGCGTAGAATGCCGCATCCAGCGCGTCGACCACTCGAGTTGACGGTGTCCAGGCGCCGCTACCCCGCTCGCCGTGACCCTGGGCGTAGACCTTCAGGGCCGCCAGCACCGCGATCGGGTGGACCCGCGGCGCCCGGAGCCGGTCTCGGTCCCCGAGACGCTCACAGATCGTGTGGCTCGCCGCCGAGCCGGGAGTCAGCAACCCGACCTTGGACATCACGCCCAGATTGCGCAGCATCGCTCCCAGCGGCATCGCCTCCAGCAGCGCGGCCCAGACCTGCGGCTCGGTCAGCAGGGGCGTCGGCACCGCCTCGCGTGGCAGCTTGTGGTCCCGGATCAAGCGAGCCGCCTCCTTTGCATCTGTGAGGCCCTGCAGGAGGCGAAAGGCGTGGAGTTGATCCAGCGCCGCCGCACCTTCGATCCCGCGGGCCGCGTCCAAGCCCAACTCGCCGTCCACGATCCAGCGGTAGATCGCGTCATGCACCGGGCCGGGAGCCTTCGGGTGGGCCAGGCGGAGCAGGTCCGCGTGGGTCCAACCGTCGCGCTGCCGGTACTTGATCGCCTGGTAGACCAGCGCGGCCGGCTCCTTGGCGTTGTACCAATTACCCACCGCCCGGCGCAGGGCGCGGCCCCAGCCACGGACCGCCTGCACGTAGCAGGCGAAGTGGAACAAGTGCGTACCGGTCCGGGCCACCCGTGGCAGGACAGTGAGCGCGGCGCGGCGAGTCGCCAGGTCCTCGCTCGCCGTCGCCAGGGCGAGGGCGAACAGGACCGGCTCATGCTTCGGCGCGCGGCCTGCTTCGCTGACCGCAACGATCTCGGCGACGACCCAGGCGCCATCCAGATCCAGGCAACGCTCGACGATCTCGGCATG
>JAUJMG010000624.1:1432-2575 GCA_030446955.1 Thermomicrobiales bacterium | reverse complement strand
CCGCTCGCCAGCAACACCTCCGTCACCAGCTTCGCCGACGTCCCGGACGCGATCCAGAGCGGCGGGGTGCAGGTGATCCTGAGCGATCACCACTACTGGGGCGGCCTGCGCGCGATCACCCAGCTCGGCCGCCTCTGCCAGACCTTCGGGATCGGGCTCAGCATGCACTCCAACAGCCACCTCGGTCTCTCCCTGCTCTCAATGGTCCACCTGGCCGCCGCAACGCCCCACCTGACCTTCGCCAGCGACACCCACTATCCGTGGCAGGACCCAGCCGACGAGGTCCTGGCGAGCGGACGGGTGCGTTTCGAGCACGGGGCAGTGCGAGTCCCCGCCGGACCAGGCCTCGGCGCCGAGCTTGACCGGGACGCGCTTGCGCGAGGCAATGAACGGTACCGGCGCTGCGGGTACCGAAATCGAGACGATGGCGAGGAGATGCGCCGCCACTTCGATCCTTCCTGGTGCCGCATCGTTCCGCGGTGGTGAACCGGCCTCGCCGCGCGTTGGTCCCGCCCTCGGTTGACAAGATCCGATCTGTAATGTTTGATACCGAACCTCAACGGATGGTTGGTGACGTTGACCCCAAGAAGCGGGGCAGTCGAGCGCGTTCGTCTTGCCGTGAGACGGCTGCGCGAGCACGCGGAAGGAGTCGAGCATGGTTCGATCCAGAGATCATCGCGTCGAACAGCTCATGCGGGACGTGGCGGATAAGCGCGTCTCTCGTCGTGACCTGGTCAAGAGGGCAGCAGCGGTCGGCTTAGCCGTTCCCGCCGTTGGTGTGCTGGGCTGGGTGTAGAGCGGCGTTGCGGCGCAAGGAAGCCAGCCCGCGGGCAAGATCGTCATCTCGATGTCGGTTGAGCCTGACACGCTGGAGAACTGGAAGGCCTACAGCACCGACGGTCACCCGATCCTCCGCAACGTTCAGGAGGCGCTCCTCAACTGCGACCCGAAGACCAACGAGCTGGTCGGGGAGCTGGCCACGAGCTGGGAGCAGATCGACGAGCGGACCTGGCGTTTCAAGCTGCGCGAAGGCGTCACGTTCCACAACGGCGATCCGTTCAACGCCGAAGTGGCCGCCTTCGGCATCAACTACACCTGGTCGCCGGAGAACGAGTTCGAGATCTACCAGTTCGTCGGGCCCGA
>JAUJMG010000624.1:0-1332 GCA_030446955.1 Thermomicrobiales bacterium | reverse complement strand
CCCATCCCGAACATGAAGCAGGTCCAGGAGCGGCCAGACTCTCTCGTCACAGAGCCAATCGGGACCGGCCCATACTCGTTCGTGGAGTGGAACCGCGGCCAGTACATCCGCATCACGGCAAACCCGAACTGGTGGGGCCTGAACTCACCCGATGCGCGTGGCACCATCACGATCAAGGATGGAGAGTTTGTCTTCCGGGCGGAATCCTCAGTCCGGGCCTCCCAGGTCTCGACCGGTGAGGCCCAGATTGGCCGCTTCCTCGCCCCGGAAGACTGCGAGACGACGCCGGTCTGCAAGTCCGCGCCGAGCGTCGAGACCATCTTCCTTCGGCTCGACACTAACCACGTCGCCATGAAGGACGTTCGTATCCGTCAGGCGATCGCCTTTGCGTTAGACAAGCAAGGCCTGGCCGACCAACTGTTCGGCGGCGGCGAAGCCGCATCTCAGATCGTCGGCCCATCGGCGACCGGCTACAACCCCGCCCTCCAGCCCTACCCCTACGACATGGATCGGGCACGACAGCTGGTTGAGGAGGCGAAGGCCGAAGGCGTGCCCGTCGATGCCCAGCTCACGGTCGTGACGCGCAAGGGGATCTATCTGCGCCACGACGAACTGGCCGAGTACGTGGCCAGCCAACTGCGTGACATCGGCCTCAACGCCAAGAGCGAAGTGATTGAACCGGCGCTCTACAACCCGGAGTACTCCACGAACCTGAAGGATGTGCCCGAGACCCGCGGCTGGATCACCACCAACCCGCATGGCAACGAGATCATGGACGTCAGCGCGTCCATCGCCTCCTACTACACCTGTGACGGTGCCGCCTCCGTCTACTGCGATCCCGCCCTTGACGAGGCATTCAAGAAGGCGCTCCCCTTGACGGGCGAGGAGCGCGAGGCAGCGTTGGGGAACGTGACCAAGATGTTCTACGACGCCTACGCCTCGGTGCCGCTCCTGTATATGCCGCTGAACTACGGGCTCGCGGCGAACCTGCAATGGGAGCCGCGCCTGGACGCCTTCATGCTCCTCAAGGAGATGACCTTCACCTAGGCGTTGGCATCCGGGGGCCGAGCGCACTTCGCCCGCTCGGCCCCCGCGCTAAACTGCCTGGATTTATGGAATCGGCTTGCGTCTTCCTGGATGGACGCAACACGCGACTCGCGGTTGAGAGGAGCCGGCTGCCATTGCACGGTATCTGATCCGGCGCGTCTTCCACTCGGCGTTTATCCTCCTGGCCCTGGTGGTCGCCGTCTTCTTCGTGACCCACCTCCTCGGCGACCCGGCCAGCCTCATGCTGCGCCCGGAAGCGACGGAGGAGCAGCGGCAGGCGCTGCG
>JAUJMG010000623.1 GCA_030446955.1 Thermomicrobiales bacterium | reverse complement strand
CGGTTCAGGCGGGTGGCGATCAGGGACAACGAGGCGGCCGAGACGACGAAGGAGAGCGCATCGATCAGGAAAACCACCTCGACCGGAACGACGCTCAGCAAGGCACCCGCGAGTGGAGGGCCAGCTACCTGCGCCGTCGAGAAGCTGGCCTGGATGCGGCCGTTGGCGGTCACCAGGTCCTCGGCACCGACCAGGCTGGGGATCGCCGCGAACTGCGCGGCATCGAAGGCGATCCTCAGCGTCGAAGAGACGGCCGCGACCGCATAGACTGCCCAGACCGAGAGCCGGTCGACGGCCGCCAGCGCGGGGATGATCCCCACGACCAGTGCCCTCCCCAGATCGGTGGCGATCATCAACCGCCGCCGGTCGACGCGGTCGACCCAGGCGCCGATGACCAGCCCGAAGAGCAGGTAAGGCAGCATCGTGGCCGCGGTCACGATCCCGAGGTTGAGCGCCGACCCGGTCAGGCTGTAGACCAGCAGCGGCAGCGCGAACATCGTGACCGAGCTGCCGAGGTTGGAGACGGTCTGCCCGACGAAGAAACGCCAGAAGTCCGTCCCGAGCCCTGGCGGCGGCTGGCTGATGGGACGGGTCGGCAAGGGTTTCTCTCCTCACATCGATCGCACCGGTGACGGCGGGCCGGGGATCAGAGCGCGGCTCCCCCGGTTTGCGGTTGGGATCGGGCGCAGACGCAGACCAGGTCCCACTTCTCACCGGTTGTCAGGGAGACTCGTCCGGCGGCTTGCTGCCCACTGCCTTCAGTGGCGGCGGCACGGCCGGGTAGAACCCGATCAGGGATTCGTAGAGCTGCGCATCTTCATCACGGGCGGCATCCGGCTCCAAGGACGGGTCCCGGTCCGCCTCCGGAAACTGGGCAAAGACCTCTCGCACCGCCTCGTTGAGCGCCACCACCTGGTTGGACGTGAGCCGCAGCCATCTCCGGCCGAGGAGCAAGGTGCGCGGCCCGATCGTCTCCTCCTGAGAGCGTGTAAGGTCGATCAGCCCCGCGGCTACGCTGCGCTTGATCTCGCTCCGAACCTCGTCCAGCACCACCGAGAGCAGCACCTCCAGGGCGTCGTCGCCGGCCTCGCTCGGGGCGAGAAGCGCACGTTCGACCGACAGACGGTAGGCGGTCACGCCGTACCGCTTCTCGGTGATTCCTGAGACCTGGCGGGTGGCGACCACCCGGATCAACCCCTGGGCCTCGAGCAGGTTGACGTGGTGGTAGAGGCGGGTCTGGGGCACCTCCAGCGCCGCCGCCAACTCCTTGACGGTCCGCCCCTTGGCCCCACCGACCCGGAGAAGCTCCAGGATCCGTAGCCGCAGCGGATGGGCGAGCAACCGCAGCGTCTCCGGCCGATCGATGACCAGCACGTCCTCCGGCTGCAGCCCCGCGGCGGCAATCGACTTGCTTGTCATTCAGTGCATCCTCATCATTCAAATGACGTTGAATATATCGTAGGGGCGAGCGAGCGATCCGTCAAGACCTAAGGCGAATCCGGATTAACCGTGCGGTGATCTCTGCGCCAAGGCTCAATCGCAACCGGCCACCCATTGCCCGACCCGTCCCTGAAGCCCGCGGTCCGAACCCCGACCTGCGGCAGGGACCGTCCTTGTACGATCACCGTGCGCCGAGCGGGGATCACCGTGCTACTCTGCCTCCCTGATCGGGTACGGGGGAGAGGGGACGTGGCAGAGGGTAGCGTGGCGGCGGAGCAGGATCCGGGACGGGCGGAGCGGGTGCGCCGGATCGTCGCGGCGGTGGACGGGAAGCGGGAGGATCTAGTCGGGCTGATCCAGGAACTGGTGCGGGTGCCCAGCGTCACCGGCGAGGAGGCCGCGGTCCAGGCCGTGGTCGCCGCCCACATGCGGGGTGCAGGCCTGGAGACAGACGTCTGGGAGCCGGACCCGGCCGACCTCGCGCCGTACGCCGACCATGTCGGCCTCTTCGAGAGCTTCGCGGGACGGCCGAACGTCGTCGGCACCCTGCGTGGCCACGCGGGCGGGCGCTCCCTGATCCTCAACGCCCACATTGACACCGTCGAGCCCGGCGACCCCGACCGCTGGACCCACCCGCCATTCGGGGCCGAGGTCGTCGACGGGCAGCTCTACGGCCGGGGCGCCTGCGACATGAAGGCGGGGCTTGCTACCCACCTCGTCGCCCTCGCCACCGTCCGCGCCGCCGGGTACGCGCCGCGCGGCAATGTCGTCATTCAGAGCGTGATCGCCGAGGAGGACGGTGGAGCAGGGGCGCTCGCGGCGGTGCTGCGCGGCTACCGTGCTGACGCGGCCATCATCACCGAGCCGACGGGCCTCGCCCTGGTGCCAGCCCAGGGCGGTTCGCTGGTCTTTAGGCTTCACGTGCCGGGCCGCTCCGCCCACGCCGCCGTCCGCGACGAAGGCGTCAGCGCCGTCGAGAAGTTCGCGATGCTCCACCGGGTACTACTGGGCTTCGAGGCCCGCCGCAACGCCGCGATCGACCATCCGCTCTACGCGGACATCGCCAACAAGGTGCCGATCAACATCGGCACCCTCCAAGCCGGCAAATGGCCATCCTCGGTACCGGAGTTTCTGATCGCCGAGGGGCGGGC
>JAUJMG010000622.1 GCA_030446955.1 Thermomicrobiales bacterium | reverse complement strand
GAGGACGGCTCGCCCTTCCCCGCCGACGAGCTCCCGCCCCTGCGGGCGATCGCCGGCGGCCGGCCGGTGCGCGACGCGGTGGTGGGGATCCCCCGACCCGCCGCGGGCGACCTGGTCTGGCTGCTGGTCAACGCGGAGCCCCAGCTGGCCCCCGACGGGGCCGTCAGGCAGGTCATCTGCACCATCAGCGACGTGACGGAGCGCAAGGCGCTCGAGGAGCAGCTGGCGTACCGGGCCTACCACGACGTCCTGACGGGCCTGCCCAACCGGGCCCTGTTCCTCGACCGGCTGCAGAACGCGCTCGTCGCCAGGAGCCGCCCGGAAGACCGCGTCGCGGTGCTTTTCGTGGACCTGGACAACTTCAAGGTCGTCAACGACTCCTTGGGCCACGAGGTGGGGGACAGGCTGCTCGTCGAGGTCGCCGGGCGCCTGGGGGACAGCCTGCGTCCGGCCGACACGCTCGCCCGCCTCGGCGGCGACGAGTTCGCCGTCATGCTCACGAACGTCTCCGGCATCCGGGACGCGCTGGTGGTCGTGGGCCGGATCCTGAAGAGGTTGGAGGAGCCCATCGCCCTGCAGGGGGAAGAGGTCAGCGTAACGGCGAGCGTCGGGGTGGCCCTGGCCGCCCCGGGCGACGCGTCGCCCGCCGACCTCATGCGCGAGGCGGACGCCGCGATGTACCGCACCAAGCGCGGCGGCAAGGCCGGGTACTCGGTCTTCGACCCGAGCCTGCACGCGCAGGCGCTAGAGCGCCTGGAGCTCGAGAGCCGCCTCAGGCGGGCCGTCGAGAGAGAAGAGTTTATCCTGCACTACCAGCCGATCGTGAATTTGCATAGCGGCGACGTGTGGGGGGTGGAGGCCCTGATCCGGTGGGAGCACCCGGAGAGGGGCCTGGTGTACCCGTCGCACTTCGTGCCGCTCGCGGAGGAGACCGGGCTCATAATACCCATGGGCAGGTGGGTCCTGCGCGAGGCCTGCCGCCAGGCCCGGGAGTGGCAGCGGGAGGACGTCGGCCTGCCGGGGCCGATAATGCTGGCGAACCTCTCGGCCAACCAGCTGCGGGGCGTCGACATAGTCCAGTCCGTCGAGCAGATGCTGGCCGGGGTGGATCTTGAGGTCTGCTCCCTGGCGCTGGACATCACGGAGACCGCCCTGCTCAAGGCAGAGGAGGAGAGGGACGGGGTGCTGGCCCGCTTGAGGGAGATGGGGGTGAGGATCTCCATCGACGACTTCGGGACCGGCTACTCCTCCCTCTCCTACCTCAAGCACCTGCCCGCGGACATCCTGAAGATAGACAAGTCGTTCGTCGGGGGCCTCGGCCAGAACGTGGAGGACACGGCGATCGTTCGCATGGTGATAGACCTCGCCCACACTTTGGGCATGGAGGTGATAGCCGAGGGCGTGGAGACCGGATGCCAGCTGGCCCAGCTGAAGAAGATGGGCTGCGACATGGCCCAAGGGTACTACTTCGAGCGCCCCCTCCCCCCGGAGGCGGCCTCGCGGTTGCTCGCGAGGGGGGCCTTCGCCGCGCTTACCGGCGGCGCGCAGCGCCCGCCGGCGGTCACCCGCCCGGCCCGCTAGCCCTCGGTCCCGGCGGACGCCGCCGGCGGCTCCCTGCCGCACCGCCGGCGGCCCTCCGGAACTGGCCCGTGTGTGCTTCTCTCGGGCTGACGGCCGGCGATACGTCGACGACAATCGGCCCTCAGAGAGCGCCGATCAGCACGCCCACGGGCCCCCGCAAGCCGCCTCCTGCACCGCCTCGCCGGCCCTCCGACCGGGTGGCGCCTAAGCGTCCGAATGCTCGGGACAATATGCCCCCCCGAACGTGACGCCTGCCTCGTGACGGCGGGACGCCCCGGCCCGCAGACTGGACAAGACGCCAAGGACCGACCAAAGGAGTGAGCGATGTCCGCACCGAACATCACCAGGTGGATCGGTATAGGCCTGCTGGGCCTGCCCCTCTAGGGGGCGCTGACCTTCTTCTCTAGCCTGAACCCCCAACCCGACCCCAACACCCACCCCGAGGCTTGGGCTCGCTACGTGACCACCGACTTATACTTGCTCAAGCACCTGTTCGCCAGACGCGGCCATCGCCTCCTGCCTCTACCTCAGCCCGAAAACGGTGCGCAACTACGCCTCAAGCATCTTCACCAAGCTGCGCGTGGCGGACCTCCCCAGGCGATAGTCCGCGCCCGCGAGGCCGGGCTGGGGAAGGAAGCTAGATAGCAGACCCACCACGGTTAGCCCGGCCTCCGGCCACCTTGACGGCGTCGACCCGGCGGTTCTCTCCTCTAGATCGGTCCCGAGACCCGACGCGTCATCGGTCCGACAGGCCCGGGATCTGGTCGTTGCGGAAGGCGTCCACGAAGAGCCTGTGGTCGTCGCGGGCGATCTCGGAGTAGCGACTGCCGAAATCGACCATCTCCTCGACGAACTCGTCCTCCTTCTCGCCGATGGCCTCCACGATCTCGTCCTCTGTCTGGAAGCCTACGATGGAGGGGTCCGAGTCCTTGTCGGCGACGCAGTGGACCTTGGCCGTCGCCCGGCCGAGGTAGTCGAGGACCGGCGACATCTGCTCGGGCTCGGTGAGGT
>JAUJMG010000621.1 GCA_030446955.1 Thermomicrobiales bacterium | reverse complement strand
TGGGGGTGGCGGTTGAGCTCGACTCGGGCGGCGTCGGCGACGCGGACCACGAAGGTGAGGGCGGTGTCGTCCGACCGGGCCGGGATGCCGAGTTGGGCGACACCGGCGAGAAAGTCCGGGCCACGAGCAGCCTCGGCCAACCGGATCAGGAGCCAGAAACAGTGGGTCAGCGACGGATCGCCCCGCAGTTCGCGGAGGCGCCGCTCGGCGGCGTGGACGGTGGCGGAGGCAACGGCGGCAACTTGTAGATGCGAGCCACCAAGCAGGTCGGCCACGGCCCGCCAGCGCTGGGTTTTGGGGAGGAAGCCGAACTCGGAGTGGCCCACGGGATGCCACCTCATTCATAGAACGAGCGTTCTATGCCGCGAGGGCCACCGTACACGATCGCGCGCGGAAGGGGAAGAGGCCGGTCGGGTGACGTGGAGGCACGCGGACGGCTCCGAGCCGAAGTCCGCAGCCCTCCTGAGTCCCGTATAATGCGGGGAGCGGTGCTGGTAACACCGCCCCCCTAACCGTCCGACCTGCGAAGGAGGTCAAACGGCTATGTCCCAGTTTAACCGTGCCACCGCCGGGAACGCATGCCACACCCAGCGAGCGGCGATCTACTGTCGGGTGAGCAGCGCTGGGCAGGAGGACAATTCCAGCTTAGACACGCAGGAGGCGGCGTGCCGCTCCTACGCCGCCGAGCGGGGCTGGATTGTAGTCGAGGTCTACCGCGAGGTTCATACGGGGGCGGAGCTCTTCGAGCGGCCGCAGCTGACCGCGCTGCGCGACGCAATGCGCCACGGGCACTTCGACGTGCTGGTCGTGCACGCACTCGACCGCCTGTCGCGCAAGCAGACGCACCAAGGGCTGATCCTGGCCGAGGCCGAGCACGCCGGGGTGGAGTGGGACTCGGTGACCGAGGACATTGACAACTCGCCCACCGGGCAGATCCTGCGGGCGGTCATCGGCGGCATGGCCGAGATGGAGCGCCTCAAGATCGGCGAGCGAACGATGCGGGGCCGGAGGGCGCGCGTCGAGGAGGGCAAGTATCCCGGCGTCCGCCGTCCACCCTACGGCTATGCATGGGCTGATGACGCCAGGGCGCGGCTCGTCGAAGAGCCCACGACGAGTGCTATCGTCCGGCGCATCTTCCGAGAGATCGCCAACGGCACATCTGCGCGGGCGGTGGCGCGGGGCCTCACGGCGGAGGGCGTGCCAACGCCGAAGGGTCTTGGAGCGACCTGGTACTGGTCAACCGTTCGCACGATCGTCTGGAACCCGCTCTACTGGGGCGAGGCCAGGGCGTACCGGTGGAAGCAGGAGCGGGTCAAGGGGCTGGGAACGATCATCCGGCCGAGGCCGGAAAGCGAGCAGGTCGTACTCCGCGATGTCGCTCGAGGGTTGGTCTCCCCGGACCTTGCGAAAGCCGTCCACGAGCGGTTGGCCCGGAACAAGACCGAGGCCACTCGGAACAACAGGAGCCCCGAATCGGCACTTCTTCGGGCCGGGTTCGCGCGGTGCGGCTACTGCGGCCACTGCCTCGAAGTGCGGTACGCCCGGGGCGGCTGGATGTACCGGTGCGGCACGTCCAACCGGGACAAGCACGGCTGCCCGGCCTTCAGCATCATGACCCCGATCCTCGACGCCACGGTTTGGGGCAAGGTCGAGGACATCCTGACGCGCCCCCAGATCATCGCCGCTGATGTCGAGCGGCTGCGCCGGGACGACCCGACGCGGGCGGACCTAGCGGCCATCGAGCACCGCCTCGCAACGATCGGCCGCCAGCGGACCAACTTGACCAAGCGGCTGGCGCTTTTTGACGACGAGGAAACGGCAGCTTATCTCGTCGTCGAGATTGACGCGCTGACCAAGCAACTGCGCCAACTTGAGAGGGATCGGGACGACATCCAGGCGATGCGTTCGGGTTGGGAGGCCGCGCAGCATCGGTTAGAAGATCTCGAGTTCTGGTGCCGACTCCAGGCGACGAACCTTGGGACCCTGACGTACGAGCAGAAGCGGCTGGCGCTGCACGCCATGAACGCCGAGGTGCGGGTATGGGCCACGGGCCATGACCCACGCTACGCGATCTCCCTCAAACTCGACGGTCTTGTCCCGTCGTCGCCGGCTAGTGATCCTCGCTCGGGAGTCGATGCCTGCCACGCCGCGGCGCGTGCTGATGGCTGTAGCCGTCGTAGTTGTGTCCACAATCGGCCGTCAGTGCTGCTGCGATGGACGGATCGTGACATCGACGTCAACAGCGCCGAGTCGGGCGCCACAGAGCGGCTCCTGTGAATTAGCGTAAGCGGCCTGAATACACGCGACCACTCGTCGTGCTTCGCTGGACTGACCGCGACGATGGTGAGGCACCGATCGCGGCGGAGAAGTCACAAGCAATCCATCACAACGGACGGAATCGAGACGAGGGGCGGATCACCCACATGGTCAGCCCGTGTCGATGCATCGGCAAGCACGGTCGGTCGCCGTGGGAGTGGAGCACCGATGGGGATGGAAACGCGGGGACTAGGGCGTGTCTGCAAAGCTAGAGCCACTCCAGGATCATGGCGAGCGTGACCATCGCCAGGTAGCTCGTCGCCAGCTTGTCGTCGC
>JAUJMG010000620.1 GCA_030446955.1 Thermomicrobiales bacterium | reverse complement strand
CCAGCTTGCCCGCCATCGTCGCGATCTGGGTCGTCATGGCCACCTCCTGGTCCGCGTCCTTCCGGGTGGTCGTGCCGCTCGGCACGCTTCCAGGATGCCGGAGGCACGGGGCGGCCAAATCGGGAAAACCCCTCGTTCGGGCCACGCGGCAGCGGCAGGGGATCGAGGAGGTTTTACCTAGAGGGGCAGCGGACGACGGCCGGAGCGGGGCGGGCGAGGTTAGGCGAGGCCGAGGCGGCGGGCGGCGGCGACGGCAGCCGTGCGGGACTTGGTCTCCAGCTTAGCGAGGATGTTGGTGACGTGGTTGTCGACGGTGCGGGGACTGACGAAGAGGGCCTCTGCGATCTCCCGGTTGGAATGCCCGTCGACGAGCAGACCGAGCACCTCCAACTCGCGAGAGGTCAGGCCGGTGCCGCGGGCCGGATCGAGGGAGACGGATGCCACCGGCGGGGGAGCAACTGCTGCTGCGGCAGCCAGCACTGCTCGGGCGTCGGCATTGACGGCCTCTTCTCCCTGTTCGCGACCCAGCGCGAGCGCTTGCTCGTAAGCCTCGGCCCCAAGCGCCGCCCGCAGCCAGTTCCCCGCTCGTGCGAACGCCTCCCCCTCCGGTGGAACGAACGGGGCACCTTCCGCCACCTCCGCCGCCCCGAGCAAGCGCGCCGCCGCCTCGGGAACGCCGCACACGCTTCCCAGCACCGCGAGCGTCGCCCATACCATCCCGCGAGAGTTGCGGTAGGCAGCGGCGTGGCTCAGCGGCAGGCACTCCTCCAGGATCGCGGCTGCCCGGGACCCGTCACCTTGCTCTGCCGCTTGGAGGGCCAGGTACTGTAGGCACCAGGCGCCGAAGACGCCGTCATCGAGCGCCCGCGCCCCCGCCAGAGCCTCCTCCCACAGCTGACGCGCCCGCTCCCCCTCACCGCGGCCGTAGGCCACCACCCCGACGTGATAGATCGCCTTGAGCGCATCCAGGTGCTCGTGCGGCCGGGGGTACAACGCGAGGGCCCTGGCAAAGAGCGCCTCCGCCGCGTCGTATTCCCCCCGGTCCTCCAGCACGATGCCGTGGAGCGTGACGGCCAACGCCTCTTCGTCGGGGAGGGTGAGATCACGGGCCATCGCCGCCGCCCGCTCTAACCCATCGACCGCCGCCGGGCCGTCACCGACGTAGATCGCATGAAGGCCTGCCCAGCAGAGCACGCGGGCATGCTCCGAGGTCGGCGTCTCGGTCACCATCGCCAGCGCCCGAGCTGTCCAGGCCCTCCCCTCTCCAGGGTGCCCGGTCAGGTACCAGAAGAAGCCGAGGGCCGCTGTCAGTCGCAACAGGCAGTCGCCTTGCCCAGTCTCCGAGAACCAAGCCAGGGCCGCCCGCAGGTTCGGGTGCTCGGCTTCGAGGCGAGCAGCGACGCCAGGGTCGTGCCTCTGCCAGAGGACAGGCCCTGTTTCCTCAGCGAGTGCCAGGCACCAAGCCGTGTGCCGTTCTCGGGTGACCTTTTCCTCGCCGCTCGCCGTGAGTTGCTCCCGTCCGAATTCCCGCACCGTCTCCAGCATCAGGTAGCGCGGCTCGTCGTTCGGGTCGCCCTCCTGTCGCAGCAAACTCTTGTCGACCAGCGAGCAGACACCATCGAGGAGATCGAGGCCGAGGTCGTCCGCGGCGCCCGTGACGGCCTCCGCTGCCTCCAGAATGAAGCCGCCGACAAAGACAGACAGGCGCGAGAACAGCACCTGCTCCTCCCGGGTCAGCAGGTCGTAGCTCCAGGCGATGGCGTCCCGCATCGTCTGCTGCCGCGCCGGCAGATCCCGTCCCCCGCCGGTCAGGACGGGCAGCCGCCGCTCGAGCCGGGTCAGCAGCGCCGGAGGCGGGAGGGCCTTGACCCGAGCGGCCGCCAACTCGATGGCCAAGGGCAGCCCGTCCAACCGGTGACAGAGGCCGGCCACAGCTCCAGCGTTCGCGGGGGTCAATGTGAAGTCAGACCGCACCGCCTCCGCCCGCTCGACGAAGAGGCGGACGGCCGCCGAGGTCGCCACCTCGTCTGGGGACGCACGCCCATCCTGCGTCGTCAATCCCAGCGGCGGCACGGCGAACTCGCGCTCGCCGGAGACACGTAGCCGCACCCGGCTCGTGGCCAGAACTGTCAGATGCAGTGAAGCCTGCAGCAATTCGGCGACGAGCGGAGCACCCGATACCACCTGCTCGAAGTTGTCGAGGACGAGCAACAGGCGCTTCTCTCGGAGGAACGCCCTCAGTTGGACTATCACCGGCCCCTCGCCGACTGTCCGCACGCCGAGGGTCGAGGCAATGGTAGGGGAGACGAGGTCGGGATCGGTGATCGGGGCCAGTGAGACGAACGCGACCCCATCGGGGAACTCCCCGACCAGGTCGTGGGCCACCTGCAGCGCGAGGCGGGTCTTCCCCACCCCTCCGGGTCCGGTGAGGGTGACGAGGCCAACATCAGCGCGTCGGAGCAACTCCACGACCGCCGCCACTTCCCGCTCCCGCCCGTCAACGGCGTGCGCGGGAGGGGCAACTCGGAGATGGTGGCAGGGGATGAACTGCCGGGCATGGCGCGGCTCGGTGGTTGGGCGGCAAGCGGCAGAGGGT
>JAUJMG010000619.1 GCA_030446955.1 Thermomicrobiales bacterium | reverse complement strand
CCTTCCTCGAACCCCGCAGGGAAAATGCCAGCATTGCCAGACACGCCCTAGTCGGCGGCGAGGGCGGCGACCGCCAGGGTCGCACCGCGCATCACGACGTTCTCGGGGAGGTCGAGGGGGAAGTAGCGCGCCACGCGGGACAGGGGGCGATGATGCCGAAGGCCCACCCCTCGCGCTCGGCGCGGCGCTCGACCGCGCCCAGGTGCTTGCCTGGGGGACTACCTGGGGCCCTACCCTCGCGACCTCTTCGAGTTCGTCGGCATGCTCCTGGGGGCGGCGGCACAGACCGATAACCCCGGCTATGCGGTGCTCCGGGTTGCATCGGTGCCGTGACCGCACCACCTCTTCAATTCGCACGCCGATAGTGTCGCGGCCCGGGCGTTGGGCGATGCGATCGAAGCGCGGTCCCTGGAATGCAGCATCGGCGTGAATCGTCCGGTCGGCGAGGTCTTAGCATCGACATCAAGCGATCAACGCCCTATAGCCGCTGCAACGCCGGGATGTTCAGCAGCAGCCCCGCCAGGTAGAGCAGATAGCGCAGCGCCCACTGCCGCCAGGAGCCGCCCCGGCTGGCAACCTGCCGCGGCGCGTAAACGAAGATGACATAGCCGACCAGCGAGGGCACGCCGAACAGCAGGGCGATGATCGCGAGTAGGCCAGGCCGGCCGACATCGACGCCGAGGTCGGCCGGCGGGGGACCGCCCAGGAGCGCGCGGAGATCGAAGCCATCGAAGAGGGACCGCATCGTCGCCGAGAACTGCCAGGTGCAGAGCAGGATCACCGGCGTCATCAGGACCCGCCGCCAGAGGAACGGGATGGTCAGCAGGCGCGCGGAGAGGAGCCCAACGACCACCGCGAAGAGTAGCGTCACCGGGGGCGCCAGGTCGCTCAGGCCGGTCCCCAGCAGGTCCAGGCCGTAAGCGAGCATCAGCGCCGTCACCGCGAGCATCGGCAGCCGAGCGTAATTCTCCACGCGCCGGAGGTCCGCCCAGGGGTTGCCGGCCCCCGGCGCTCGCGTCGCCAGGCAGACCGCCCCGCACAGCGCGGCGAGCAGGAAGAGCAGGCCGAACCCCCGCGCCCCCGCGATCCCCGGCCGCAAGTCCCACGGGTTCAGCCGTCCCAGCGTGCCGGCGAGCGTTCGCGCCAGTAGCGGCGTCACGACGCTGAGCCACACGAAGAGGAGTACATCCTCCGTCTGCAGCGCCCGGCGTGTGTACCCGAACATGGTACTCCTCACTGTCTGGGCAGGATGTAGGCTACCTCCTCGGCGCGGCTCGTCCCCGCACCGAGGAGGATCGCCATGGTTCCCGCGACGTGTGTGAGCACGGCACCGGTCCCGCCCCCATCCTACCACCGCGCCCTGAGCAGACAAACGCGGGCCTTACACGTCACGGCCCTGACCTCGGAGACGACCGCGACCTTGACGCCCAGCGTGCGGGCGCGGGCGCGGGCTTCGACCTGGCGGGCGGCCGGGGGCTTGCTGAACGTGCGCTCCATGCTACTATTGCCTCCTGGGCCTCCGGCCCTCTACCGGCCTCGCGGGGAGAGCTGTCCAGGCGTCCCGCGGGGCCTCTTCGCGTCGGTCAGCACAACCCTTGCTGACAATATAATGATAACATGGTGGCGGAGTGTTGTCAATGGTTTATCGCTGTGTTAATATAAGACGGTAGAAAGGAGGCGGGTATGGGGACGATCGGCGAGCGGTTGCGCCAGGCGCGGATGCGCCGGGTCTGGACGCAAGAGAATCTCGCGCGGGCATCGGGGATTCCCATAGTCACGATCTCGCGGATCGAGAACGGCCACCACGAGGGGCAGCCGCGGCAGAGCACGATCCGCAAGCTGGCCGGCGCCCTCGGCGTCGAGGCGGCGTGGCTGTTGCTGGGGGAAGAGGCGGCGGAGGGAAAAGCGGCCGCGTAGAGTGACCTACGCGGCGCAGCGCCCGCGGTGGGGTAAGCACCGGCGGGCAGGAGGATTCTAGCATGGCGGGCAAGCGCGGGAACGGCGAGGGCAGCATCCACCAACTGCCGAGCGGCAAGTGGCGGGCGCAGGCGACCATGAACGGCCAGCGCGTGGGCGTCGTCGCCAAGACGCACAAGGAGGCACAGGAGTAGCTACGGAAGCTCCTGAGTGACGCCGACCGCGGGCTCCTGCCCCCGGCCGAGAAACTGACGCTGGCGCAGCACGTCGAGCGGTGGCTGTCCGATGTGGTGCGAGACTCGGTGCGCGGGCGCACGGTCAAGGGCTACAGCGACATCGCCCGCCTGCACATCCTGCCGACCCTGGGCCGGGTGAAGCTGGCCCAACTCCAACCCGGCCACGTCCAGCAGTTGTACGGCGCCCTGATTGACAAGGGCCTCTCGCCGAAGTCGGTCCGCAACGTCCATGCGGTCCTGCGGCGGGCGCTCGGCCAAGCGGTCGATTGGCACCTCGTGCCGCGCAACGTGGCCGCCCTCGCCCACCCGCCGCGGGTGACGCGCGAGGAAGTGGTCGCGCTCACCCCGGAGGAAGCGCGCCACCTCCTGGCCGCGGTGCGCGGCGACCGCTGGGAGGCGCTGGTAGCGCTGGCCCTCGCCAGCGGGATGCGCCAGAGCGAGCTCCTGGG
>JAUJMG010000618.1 GCA_030446955.1 Thermomicrobiales bacterium | reverse complement strand
GGGCTGAGGTCCACCGGCGCGTAGAGGTCGTGGGCATCCACGCCGGTGCGCCCGCCCGCCGAACCGGGGTGCTGCACGAAGTAGTTGGCCTTGTCCGCGTGCTCCGCCCGGGCGAGGCTCAGGCCACTGATGGTCAGCGCGACGGCAAGTCCGGCCACGACGACGATCCTGCCCGCCACGTGTGCGATCTGGGTCTTCATTACCGCCTCCTGTTCCGGTTGATTCCCGGTGCTCGGTGCCGCTTGGCACACTCCCAGAGTGCCCGAGGGCGGCAGCGGTCGCATCGGTAGAACTACGCGTTCCAGGGAACGGGCTAAGACAGGTGATATAGGAGGTTTTACCTAGGCCGTCGGAAAGAGGTGGCAGGAGAGAGGCTGGTGAGGCTAGGCGAGTCCGAGGCGGCGGGCCGCGGCGACGGCGGCGGTGCGGGACTTGGCCTCGAGCTTGGCGAGGATGGCTGTGACGTGGTTGTCGACGGTGCGGGGGCTGACGTAGAGGATCTCGGCGATCTCCCGATTCGAGCGCCCCTCAACGAGGAGGGCAAGGACCTCCAACTCCCGAGCAGTCAGCCCCTTGCCGCGGGCCGGATCCGGGGAGACGGGCGCTGGTGATGGTGCCGTGGCGGCAACGGCAAGCACCGTGCGGGCATCAGCATCGACGGCCTCTTGGTCCTGCTCCCGTCCTACCACGACGGCGTGCTCATAGGCCTCGGAGCCAAGCGTTGCCCGGAGTCGCTCGCCCGCTCGTGCGAACGCCTCCCCCTCCGGTGGAACGAAGGGAATGCCCTCCGCCACCTCGGCGGCCCCGAGCAAGCGAGCGGCCGCTTCCGCAACGCCGCACGCGCTCCCCAGGACCGCTAGTGTCGCCAGCAGCATCCCACGGCCTGCCCGGCGGGCAGCGGCGTCACTCGACGGCAAGCACTCCTCCAGGATGCTTGCCGCCCGTCTCAACTCGATCTGCTCTGCCGCCTGGAGGCCCAGGTACGCTAGACACCAGGCCGCAAAGATCTCGTCCTCGAGCGCCCGTGCCGCCGCCAGCGCCTTCTCCCACAGCTGCCGCGCCCGTTCCCCCTCGCCCCGGCCGTAGGCCACTACCCCAAGGTGGTAGATCGCCTTGAGTGCATTCACGTGTTCCTCCGGTCGAGGGAACAGGGCAAGTGCCTCGGTGAGGAGCGGCTCGGCGGCGTCATACTCCCCCCGGTCCTCCAGCACAGCTCCATGGTTGATGAGGGCCACGGCCTCGTCATCAGGTAGACCAAGAAGGTGCGCCTCCGCCGCCGCTTGCTCCAGGTGCCGGAGCGCCTCCTTCTCGTCGAAGTCGCTGCCCAGGAGGCCCGCCCAGTTGAGGGCGCGAACGCGCACGGGAGTGGGCGTCAATGCTGGGGCGCACAGGGCCTGTTCCAGCCAGCCGTACCCCTCCCGGTGACCCGCCAGGTACCAGAAGAAGCCCAGTGCTGCAACCAGCCGCATCAGGCAGTCGCCCCGCTTGGTGAACTGGAACCAGCCGAGTGCCGTCCGCAGGTTGGCATGGTCTGCTTCCAGGCGCGCGACGACGTGTGGGTCGTGCCTCGTCCAAAGGACGGCCCCGGCCTCCTCGGCCAACCCCAGGAAGTGGGCGGCGTGGGCCGATCGCACCACCTCCTCCTCGCCGCTCTCGGTTAGTCGCTCCAGCCCGAACTCCCTCACCGTCTCGAGCATCAGGTAGCGCGGCTCCCCGTCCGGGCCGTCTTCCTGCCGCAGCAGGCTCTTGTCCACCAGCGAGGCCACCCCCTCAAGGACGGAGATCAAGGAGTCGCGGAGTCGGGATGTCGGGGAGTCGTGCACGCGGGACGTCGAGGAAGCCGGCCCGCGTTCATCTGCTCGCCCCCCCGACTCCTCGACGTCCCGACTAACCGCCTCTGCCGCCTCCAGGGTAAACCCGCCGACGAAGACGGCCAATCTCCGGAAGAGGCGTTGCTCGGTCTCCGTGAGCAGGCTATGGCTCCAGGCGATCGTCGCCGCCATCGTCTGCTGTCGGGCCGGCAGGTCACGCGGGCCACATGAGAGGAGCGGTTGGTGGCGCCCGAGCCGGTGCAGCAGGGCCTCCGGGGGAAGGTGGGCCAGACGCGCCGTCGCCAACTCGATGGCCAGCGGCAAGCCATCCAGGCGCCGCACAATCTCGGCAACGGCGGCGGAATTGGCCTCCGTGAGGACGAAGCCAGCCCGGGCGGCTTGGGCGCGAGCAACGAAGAGCCGGACCGCATCCGCGTCAGCGACAGCCTTGAGCGTGGCGGGGGTGATACGGTCGGGCAGAGCCAATGGAGCCACCGGGAAGACGTGTTCCCCAGAGAGGCGCAACACCACCCGGCTGGTCGCCAGGACCGTCATGCCCGGAACGGCTGTGAGCAGGTCACCCACCATCGGGGCGGCTTCGACCACCTGCTCCAGGTTGTCCAGCACGAGCAGCAGGATTCGATCGCGCAGAACGCTTCCCAGCTGCTCGGCGAGCGGCCGATCAGAAGCCTCGCGCACCCCGAGCGCATGGCCGATGGTGGGCAGCACCAGATTCGGGTCCGTGATCGGGGAGAGATCGACGAAGACCAGACCATCGGGGAAGGCGTCGG
>JAUJMG010000617.1 GCA_030446955.1 Thermomicrobiales bacterium | reverse complement strand
GAGTCCAAGCGGCCGCACGCCGGGTCGCTCGAATCTGGACGATCCGTGGAGTCCCAGAGGCCGCCGCCGCCTAACTCCGACCACCTTTCCCAACCTCTTCTCCCTCCTCCCTTCTCCTCTCTGCGAACGGCCGTGGGCTTCGGCTCAGGGCCGTTCGCGTGCGCGCCGCGTCGCCCCCGCCACCATGGCTGGGCGCAGCGTTGGCTTGGTGTCCGACGCCCTGCGGTTCCTTCGCGACGCGAGCGCCGCCCTGAAGGACGGCGCTTCGCTCTCTCCTCTTAGCCGGCGAGGAGCAGCGTCAGGATGAGGACCAGCGGGAGGACCTAGATCGCAGCGCCGAGGGGAAGGGATATTACCCCCGCCTCCTAGCCCTTGCGGCCGCGCTGCCGCTTCTCCACCTTGCGGGGTTTGGAGGGCTTCGGGGCCTTCCGTGGCGGCTCTCGCTGGGTGGTGGGAAGGGTAGTCGGGGTTGGGGAGTCTTTGGTCGACGCAGTCATGGCGGTGCCTCTCTGGTGGTCGCTCGATCAGGCGAGGGCGACGGACATGCAAAGTCGATCAGCAATCGTGGCCCGCAGGTGGGGTGCCAGGGGAGTTCCACCTGGTCGAGGGATAAAGGGAACCCCCGGTGGCTGGCCGGGGGCTCGGGCGGGGTGGTTGGATCGGCCGGGGAGGGAAGGGGGGATACCGGCCGCGCCCCGTTGTCCAAGCATAGGCCGCGGTGCCCCTGTTTGGCAGGCACGAATGGATAACATATTGGGGCCGTTTTCTGTGCCTTTATGCACCCCCTACGGCCAGTGACGCGGCGGCCCATTGCTGCAAATGAGTGCCCCCAACGCACCGAACACCGACCCAACGTCGGCTGATGTCCTCGTCGCCCACCTGGATGATGAGGTGAGCTCGTGATCAGCTTGCTGACATCGGGGCGCTTGACCCACGTAATCCTGAACTGGCCGCGGAGCGGGGGCAGCTTGACGTGCTGCACCGGGAAGCCCTGGTCCGGGTCCCCGCCCCGGCCGCCGACGAACTGGACCCCGATCGGCGGCTCGGCGGTGGACCAGGCCAGGGGGAGGGAGAGCACCGGCTGGCCCGTCAAGTTCACCGGTGCTAGAGGCGTGCAGCGAGGGCGCTCCCAGTGGATTGCGATCGGCGTAGACCGTCGCGCGGTGAGCCGCCGGGATGAAGGCAGACGTCATCGGGCTGGAGCAGAGAAGCGGACACCGGCGTCACCGCTTGCGAGAATGGTGAGGCGAGAGGGCGCGCCCTGAGCGCATTGGAGCCATGCGTCATCCACCCGACTGACCGCGGTGACAAGGATCTTGTCTGGCTGGCCGTGGCTCGCTTGCTTGCCGCGGGGCTCTCGGGTCCGATCAACCGCCGTGGCGCCAGTCGCTCTGCCACGCCTCCAGCAGGTAAGCGGCCGGATTTCCACGTCCCGCGCTGGCGACGGGGAAGCGTTGGACCGAGGGGCTGCGGCGCGATGGTTCGCGCGGTCCCGAGGCCTGGGGTCAGAACTCGGCCAACACCCTGATGGCTTGCTCGGCTCGGAGTGCGATGTTGGTGAAGAAGCTGCTCTCGGCCGGGGCGGCGGCGCTCAGCTTGCGGGCAGCAGGTCGGCGTTACGACCAAGCCGACAAGCGAGGCGGGGTTTGGTGGCGAGGGGTGCTATGTCCGTCACAACGGCGCAGGTGCTGACCGTTGTCGAGCCGTGCCGGCTGGCGTGGGTCGAGCACACCCTGCCGGCTCTCGGGCCGGACGAGGTTGTGGTCGAGACGCTCGCTGGTGCCCTGAGTGTCGGCAACGAGTTGCCCATCGTGCGCGGTCAGGCCCGCTCCGCGGCCCCGGCGGTCTACCCGATCACGACCGGGTACGAAAGCGTCGGGGTCGTGCGCGCCAGTGGGACAGCCGTCCGCGTCCTGACGCCGGGCGACCGTGTCATTGCCACGTACGGCCACGCCACCGCGGCGGTCGTGTCCGCGGCCAAGGCCATCCCGGTGCCCGCGCCGATCCTGGACGGGATTGCCCTCCTCGCGATCCTGACCTGTGACGTGGCTAAGGGGCTCCGGAAGCTGCGTGCCCAGCCCGACGAGTCGCTGCTGGTGACCGGAGCCGGCGCGATCGGCCTGCTGACGATCTGGACGGCGCGGCAACTCGGCTTGGGGCCGATCGACGTGGTGGAACCCCGTCCCGAGCGGCGGGTGTTGGGGCTGGCCATGGGGGCGCGCCGGGCCGTGGCACCGGCCAAGGAGGACCTGCTCGAAGAGCACTACCCAATCGGCGTCGAGTGCTCTTCGGCCGACGACTCGTTCAGGCAGCTGCAGACTCGGATGGCGGCCGGCGGGCGGATCAGTGTGCTCGCCGACGGCAATCACGGGCCGCTGACGCTCGCGCCGGAGTTCCACGCGCGGGAGCTTGCCGTGGTCGGCTCAAGCGACGGTGAGGACTATCCCGGCCACGCCCACTGGCTCTTCGAGCGCCCCCAACCGGAGCTCGACAGGCTCGCGGCAGTCTTCGACCTGCACGTCCCAGTCGCGCGCCTGCTCGACACGTTCGAGCGCCTCGCCGCGGGGACGATCACCCCGGTCAAGGTCTTCGTCGACTACGCTCCGGAC
>JAUJMG010000134.1 GCA_030446955.1 Thermomicrobiales bacterium | reverse complement strand
CTGGGGCTCTCGCAACGCGAGTTGGTCTACCTCGATGCGGCGCTGAGGGCCAATCAGCGATTCGCAGACAGGCGGTAGTCCCGATGGTTCCGGACCGCCCCAGAACAGTCCCTTCCCCCCATCGACCAGGCCTTCCAGCAGAGGTCTTGGATCCAATCTCACGGCGAGCGGACGCCGAAGGTGAGGTCCCGATGATCCTTCCCGCCGCCGATCTTGCCGACGCCCTCCGGGCCGTTCCGCTCTTCGCGAACCTTCCCCCGAATCAAGTGGGATGGCTTATTGGGCACGGAGATGTCATCAGCGTGCCGGCCGGCGCGGCGATCTTCGGCGAGGGGGATCCCGGAAACGCGTTCTACGTGGTCCTGGACGGCGAGGTCCGGATCACCAAGCGAATCGGCGGCGAGGAGACGACCCTGGCCACCCACCGCGCCGGCGCCTTCACCGGGGAGGTGCCGCTCCTGGCAGACACCCCCTCCATCGCCAACGCCCGAGCGATGCGTCCGACCCGGCTCTACCGCCTCGACAGGGCCACGTTCCTAGAGATGTTCTCCGCCTGCCCGCCCGTCACGGCCACCGTGCTCGGGGCGATGGCCCAGCGGATACGTGGGGTGGAATCCGCGCTGCAGGGCCGGGAGAAGCTGGCGGCCCTGGGGAAGCTGGCTGCCGGCCTCGCCCATGAGCTGAACAACCCCGCCGCGGCCGCTCGCCGGGCGGCTGCCGACCTGCGCCCGACCATCGAGCGGACCCAAACGCTGGCACTGCGGCTCTCCGCCCACGGTCTCGACGAGGCGAAACTGGACACGCTCGCCGCCATCGCCAACGAAGCGGCGACCTCTGCTGCTCCTACGTTGAGCCCGCTCGCCCTGTGCGATCGCGAAGACGCCCTCTGCGGCTGGCTGGACGACCGGGACGTGCCGGAGGGCTGGAAGCTCGCGGCTACCTTTGCGGGCGAAGGCTTGGAACCGGCCCGCCTGGACGCGATCGCCGCCTTGGTGCCCCCGGCCGCCCTGCCCGACGCCCTCGCCTGGTTGGAGGCCACCCTGACCGTGGCCGGGCTCGTCGAGACGGTCGAGCATGGCGCCGATCGGATCGCCGATCTGGTGGGCGCGGTGAAGCGCTACTCCTACATGGACCAGGCGCCTCAGCAGGAAGTGGACATCCACGACGGGCTCGAAAGCACCCTTACGATGCTGGCCCACGAACTGAAGGGCGGCATCGACATCCTGCGCGACTACGACCCGGCGCTGCCGCGGATCCACGCATTTGGCGGCGAGCTGAATCAGGTCTGGACCAACCTGATCGACAACGCGATCGACGCCATGGCCGGCACCGGCCAACTCCGGATCCGCACGGCCCACGAGCAGGACCGGGTGCTGGTCGAGATCGCCGACACCGGTGCCGGCATTCCGCCGGAGGTGCTCCCTCGGATCTTCGAGCCGTTCTTCACGACCAAGGGCGTCGGTGAGGGGACCGGCCTCGGGTTGGACGTGGTCCACCGCATCGTCGTCGGTCACCACCACGGGGACATTCAGGTTGAATCGCCCCCCGGTTCGACCTGCTTCCGGATCTCGCTGCCGATCGCCCCGCCCGAGCAGAACGAGCCGCGCTCCTCGTAAGTTCCGGAGGGCGCGTTCCCCAGGGTCGCGGGAGGCGGCCTTAACCGCCCTCGATCGTCGTCAGGGAGGTTGCCATCGTCACCACCGCCAAGTCGCCCTGCGACGAGGGCGTGATCGCGATCACCCGCGCCGATGGGCCGCCGTGCGCTCCTGATGCCAGGCGCTGGGTCCTGGTCGCCACGATCCTCGGCTCCAGCATGGCTTTCATCGACGGCACCGTCGTCAACGTCGCGCTGCCCACCCTCCAGCGCGACCTCGGAGCAACCCAGGCCGGGGTCCAATGGGTGGTCCAGGCCTACGCCCTCTTCCTCGCCGCCCTGATCCTGGTGGGCGGGCCACTCGGAGACCGCTTCGGGCGGCGGCGGGTCTTTGCCCTCGGCGTCCTGATCTTCACCGCCGCCTCCGTGGCCTGCGGGTTGGCCCAGGACGTGGGGCAGCTTGTTGCGGCGCGGGCGGTGCAGGGAATCGGCGGGGCGCTGCTGGTGCCCGGCAGCCTGGCGATCATCAGCGCGGCGTTCCGGGACGAGCAGGAGCGCGGGCGGGCGATCGGGACCTGGTCCGGGTTCACCGCCATCACCTCCGCCCTGGGGCCGGTGCTGGGCGGGTGGCTGGTCGACAATGCCTCCTGGCGGTGGGTCTTCCTGATCAACGCGCCGCTGGCGGCGGTGGTGCTCGCCATTACCCTCCTGAAGGTGCCCGAGAGCCGGTACACGGAGGCGACCGGCCGCCTGGATTGGGCCGGGGCGGCGCTGGCCACGCTCGGGCTCGGGGCGCTCGTCTACGGCCTGACCGGGGCCGCGACCGAGGGTTGGGGTGATCCCGGCGTGCTCACCGCTGTGATCGTGGGATGCGGGGCGCTGGCCGGGTTCGTGCTTGCCGAGGCGCGGGAACGGGCGCCGATGATGCCTCTCGGGCTTTTTCGCTCCCGAACCTTCAGCGGGGCGAACGTGCTGACGCTGCTCCTCTACGCGGCCCTCGGCGGGGCGCTCTTCTTCTTCCCGTTCAACCTGGTCCAGGTCCAAGGTTACGGCTCGACCGCCGCCGGAGCCGCCTTTCTGCCGATGATCCTGATCATGTTCGGGCTCTCCCGCTGGGCCGGTGGGTTGATCGGCCGCTTCGGCGCCAAGCCGCCGCTGGTGGTCGGCCCGGTCATCGCGGCGGCCGGGTTCGCCCTCTTCGCGGTTCCCGGCGTCGGCGGCTCCTACTGGACCACCTTCTTCCCGGCCATCGTCGTCCTCGGGATCGGGATGACGATCACCGTCGCGCCGCTGACGACGACGGTGATGGGCGCGGTCGAGGAGCGTCACGCCGGGCTCGCCTCCGGCATCAACAACGCCGTCGCCCGCACCGCCGGCTTGCTCGCGGTCGCGCTCTTCGGCATCGTCGTCGCCGGCGCCTTCGGTCGCGACCTGGATGACCGCCTCGCGGACCTCGACCTCGCGCCGGAGGCCCGAGCCGAGTTGGACACCCAGCGGGACCGGCTCGCCGGGGCCGAGGCCCCCGAAGGCGCCGGTGCGGAGGCGCAAGCGGCCGTCCGCAATGCCGTCGACGCCTCCTTCGTGACCGGTTTTCGCCTCGTGATGCTGGTCGCCGCCGGCATGGCCCTCGCCAGCGCCCTGAGCGCCTGGCTACTGATCGAGGACAAGCCCGCCGGGAGGGAAGCGCGCGCGGGCGCGACGGCTCCGGCGGCGAGCGCGTCCGGATGAGCCGAATCACTCGGGGCGGGAGCCCACCTACCCCTTGCCGATCTCGGTCTCCTCCCTCGTCCTCGATGGCGAGTCGCTGGAGGGAGGCAAGGCGATGGGCCTGAGGATCGGCGTAGCTGCGTGGTCGGACCAGCGGTCGTGAGCGCGGCATGGGATAGCGCGGACGAAGGAGGATACGAGATGGCGACGGCATGCACGCACCTCAATCAGATTCGGGACGTGGCACCGAGTGCCCAGGGCTGCGAGGATTGCCTGAGGACCGGCGATACCTGGGTTCACCTGCGGATATGCCTGGTTTGTGGCCACGTCGGCTGCTGCGACTCGTCGAAGAACAAACACGCCACCAAGCACTTCCACGCGACCACCCATCCCATCGTCCGATCATTCGAGCGGGGCGAGGATTGGGCCTGGTGCTACGTGGATGGAACCTACCTGGAACCGGCATAGGGAGGATGTGGAGGCAAGCGAAGATACCCCGAGGGATGCTCGCTCGAACCTGACTGTGAAGCATTGGGACGGAAGATGCGCCGAGACGTGATGGATCGTGCACGGGCTTCCTGGCGGGCAGCGATCTTGCTTCTTGCTTCCACGGCAGGGCGACGAGGGGTGCGGGGCGCGACCGAAGGGGGATCCACCATGGCGGGGCGGTTCGAACAGGTGACGGAGCTGACGGCCCTGGAACCGCTGTTCGCGCGGTCGGAGGAGGAGCCGGTTCTGCTGTTCAAGCACGATCCCGGCTGCTCCATCTCCGAGTACGCCTATCGGGAGATGCTGCACGTCGCACCCGATGCGCCCCTGATCGATGTCGCCCGTGCCAAGGACGTCGCGCGGGAGGTGGCGCAGCGCACCGGTGTCCGCCACGAGTCCCCACAGGTGATCCTGCTCCGGGGTGGCCAGGCTGCCTGGTCCGCCTCTCACTTCGGCATCTCAGCCGAGGCGGTAGAGGAGGCGCTGAAGACGCACGGCTAGGCTGTGACGCTGGATTCGACTTTCAGCTGAGTTCCAAGCGAAATCCCAGTCCGGTAATCCGGAGCGTGTCCTCCAACCCCCAGAACCGGCGCCCCTGCCCTAAGGGGGTGCTTCAAAACCCGCCAGGGGTGACATCATCCGGTTCATGAAGCACGAAGCCCTGGTCCCCGACGACTTCTGGGTGGCCATCGAGCGGTTCCTCCCCAAGGAACCGCCCAAGCCATAAGGCGGGCGTCCCCGTGTCTCCGACCGCGCCGCCCTCGCTGCCATCGTCTTTGTCCTCAAGACGAGCATCGCCGGGCAGATGCTGCCGACGGAACAGGGCTGAGGGAGCGGCTCGACGTGCTGGCGCCGGCTGCACGACTGGCAGGAGGCCGGCGTCTGGGCGAAGTTGCACGAACGGCTCTTGAACTAGCCTGGGGAGTAGGCCACCGTCGACCGGAATCGGGCCAGTGTGGACAGCCTCACCGTACGCACCAAAAGGGGGGCGAGCAGACGGGGTCGAACCCGACGGACCATGGCAAGCTTGGCTCCAAGAACCACCTGGAGGAGGACCGCACCGGCATCCCCCTCGCCGTCCGCCTCTCGGCTACCAAGACCCACGACTCAAGCCAGTTGCCTCTGACTGACGCCATCCCGCCGATCATCGGCCCACGCGGGAAGCCGGGACGCCCTTGCAAGCGTCAGGCGAAGCTGCACGGCGACAAGGGCTACGACGCCTTGGCCCTGGGCCGTGCCTTGCGTGCCGGCGGCATCACCCCGCGTCTCGCGCGTCGGGGGATCGACTCCAGCGAGCCGCTCGGCCGCTACTGGTGGGTGGTCGAGCGGACCTTCGCGTGGCTGCTCGGCTTCCATCGCCTCGGGGTCCGCTACGAACGGCGAGACGACCTGCTCCAGGGCCTGCTTCACCTCGCTTGCTCCCTGATCTGCATGCATTTCCTCGGTCCGGCACCCGACTGAAGCAAACGGGGGGCGGCGGGCAGACCGCCTCGGCCGGAATCATCTCGGCCATGCACCCGTCTCGGGACGGCGCATGTCAGGTAACGTCGCTGTCATCCGCTCCCGCCCTGCCCTACCGCAGACCCTGACGAGAGGGGGCGTGACCTGGCGGCCGTGCGGGATCTGCTGCTCGGGAAAGTCGCCGCCTCGTCACCCTGATTGGACCTGGCAGCGTCGGACAGTAGCCTGTGGCACCCGGAACTGGTGGCACCCTCTTGACAGGGCGGCTCCGCCCGCTACAGTGATACCCAATCAGGGGGAGTAACCTCCGCCCCATTGTCAAAGGGGCGGGCCGACGGCCGACAGTACGCGCTCCACGCGCCGGCCGCCGAAAGCGAGGCCCTCCTCGCCCGGTCAGACCCTGGCTCGTCCGATGGACGCGGCCGGGGTTTTTTGTTGCCGGCCGCAAGGAGGGTCTGACCGATGTTCGACGATCTGCTCGAAATCTTCGAACGGGAGCGCCGGCGTCCCGGGGAGCGGCGAGGTGGCCTTCGCGGCCTCCTCGGGCGCGTTGTCGGTGACGACCACGACAACCGGCACGCCCACCGACGGGATGGCACCGAGCGCCACCGGTCCGCGCCCCACGACCGTGACGATCGCCACGGCGGTTCGGATGACGGCACCTATCGGGGCACGCGGCGCCACCACGACCGCCGGGACGCCTTCGACTGGGACGACTAGTTCCCCGATACTCCCAATCGCCCTCAACGCTCTCACCACTTCGAGTCCATAGCCCCACGCCGGCGTCGCTGGCGGAGAGGCGTTCCTGACCAACCGCCGCGCAAGCCTGCGCGACGAAAGGAGACCGATGCTCGTCGAGTTACTGCCCTGGGCGCTCTTCCTGGCGCTCGTCGCCGGGCTGCTCGCCCTGGATCTGGGCGTGTTCCACCGAGATGCCCACGAAGTGAGCCGCCGCGAAGCGCTGACCTGGAGCGCTGTCTGGATCGGCTTGGCGGTCGCCTTCAACGCCGGGGTCTTCTGGTTCATGGGGAGCCAGGCCGGTGTCGAGTGGTTCACCGGCTACCTGGTCGAAAAATCGCTGGCTGTCGACAACGTCTTCGTCTTTCTGCTGATCTTCTCGGCCTTCGCGGTGCCGGCCAAGTACCAGCACCGGGTGCTCTTCTGGGGCATCGTCGGTGCGCTGGTGATGCGCGCCGTCTTGATCGCCTTCGCCGGCGTGCAGCTCGGCACCTTCCACTGGGTCATCTACCTCTTTGGCGCGTTCCTGATCCTGACGGGGTTGCGGTTCCTGCGGGGAGGACACGAGACGCCCTCGCTGGACACCAACCGCCTAGTCCGGCTCGCCAAGCGCTTCTTCCCGGTCACCGAGGGCTACGAGGGGCAGAAGTTCTGGGTCAAGCGCAACGGCGTCCTCACCATGACCCCGCTCTTCCTGGTGCTGCTCCTGGTGGAGAGCACCGACCTCGTCTTCGCGGTGGACTCGATCCCGGCCATCTACGCGATCACGGACGATCCCTTCATCGTCTTCACCTCAAACGTGATGGCGATCCTCGGCCTGCGGGCCCTCTACTTCGTCCTGGCCGGCTACCTGGCCGGGCTCCGATACCTCAAGCCGGGGCTGGCGGGAGTGCTGATCTGGGTCGGCGGCAAGATGCTGCTGGTGGACGTCTACAAGATCCCGGCTCTGGCGAGCCTGGCGGTGATCGTCGCCATCCTCGCCATCGCCTTCGGCGCCTCCTTCTGGGTGGGGCGCCGGGAAGGCCCAGACGCAGACGGCGAGGCTCCGGGCGGTATGCTCGCCTCGCCGGTGAACGAAGGTGGTCGTGCCGTCTAGCCCGGCAATCGGAGACACGGTTCTCCCGGCCGGCGTGACCCATCCTCGGGAGTGCCGGTCGGGAGGAAGAGAGGAGATACGATGAACGCGACGCTGCGGATCGGGAAAGTCTGGGGCATCCCGATCGGCCTGCACTGGAGCCTTGGCCCCATCTACGCCCTCCTGACCCTGTCGCTGGCGACGGTGTTCTGCCCCGGGTCCTACCCGGAGCTGCCGGCGGTCGTCCATTGGCTGCTGGCGGCCCTGACCGGGGCGCTCTTCTTCGGGTCCATCCTGCTGCACGAACTGGGGCACGCCCGGATCGCCCAGCGGAACGGGCTACCGGTGGAGGAGATTACCCTTCTCATCTTTGGCGGGGTGGCCCGGGTCGGCGAGCGCGCGTCCTCCCCGGGCGTCGAGTTCCGGGTCGCCGCCGCCGGTCCGCTCGTCAGCCTGGCTCTGGCGTCGGTCTTCGCTGGGGTGTGGTGGCTGGACCGCGGCGTGGCCTATCTGGCCGCGCCGAGCGAGTGGCTGTTCCGGACCAACCTGATGCTGCTCCTCTTCAATCTGATCCCTGGGTACCCACTTGACGGCGGGCGGATGCTACGGGCGTTGGTCTGGCGCGTGAGCGGCGACGAACGGAGCGCGACCCGCGTGGCCCGGCTGACTGGCCAGACTGCCGCCTTTGGCCTGATGGCCTGGGGTCTCGTCACGGTCCTGGGCGGTGATGTTGCCGAAGGGCTCTGGCTCGTCGTCATCGGCTGGTTCCTCCAGGACGTCACGCTGGCCGAAACCGCCGGCGACAGTCTCGACGCGGCCCTGCGGGGGATCACCGTCGAACGGGTGATGGTCGAGGGTTACCCACGGGTCCACGGGCGCCTCTACCTGCGCCAGTTCGTTGAGGAGCGGGCGTTGCCGAGCGGGGCACGCTGCTTCGTAGTCGCCGACGCCGACGACCTGCCGCCCCGTGGGCTGGTCTCCCTGTCGGACGTGGCCCGCGTCCCTCGGGAGCGGTGGGACTGGGTCACGGCGGCTGACGTGATGACGCCCTGGGCGCGGGTCCGTACCGTTGACCGGACGGGCGAGCTGCGCGGGGCGCTGCGCGCGATGGTCGAGGCTCGTGTCCAGCAGCTCCCGGTGACCGACGGCGGGACGATCGTCGGATTTCTCCCCCGAGAGCGGGTGCTCTCGTTCGTCCGGCTGCGGTCGGAAATGGCCGGGTAGGGGAGCCGATCGGACGGAAGGACGTCAAGGAGGGAAAGAGATGGCTACGCAGGTGCTGATCCCCCGTGAATACCCCGACCTCGAGAGCGAGATCCTGGCGTTGCGCCGGCGGCTCCGACCGCTCCTCCCGGCCGTGGCGGACATCTGCGGGACCGAGAGCGTCCAGTACCGGCTGCTGCGGAGGGCGCTGCTCGACCCGCCGCCCGACCCGGAGGTCGAGGCCCGCCGGCTGCGCCTGGCCAGCTTCAGCCTGGAGGAGGCGCCGGGTTGGACCCAGCGCGCCATCGCCGCCTGGTCGGGTGACGCCTGGCGCGAGGCGTGGGCACGCGACGCCTGAGCGCTGGCAGTGGTGCGAGCGGTCTCCTCGGCGGGGCCATCGCCGTCGAGGGTCGTGTCCGACCGGAGCCGCGAATCCGGCTCATCTACCCCCCAGATGGATGCGGAACAGTACTGGCGATCTTCGGGTCCCGACGACCGTCTTCCCAGGAATGCGGACAGAGGCGAGGGAGAACCCCGGCGTGAGCAACCCCGTGCGGCCGTCCGTGGCAAGCCATCAGCCGTTCAGGCACGTGACGAACAATACTTCGCCGGGAGAAGGCTCCCCGGAGATCAGGGCCGACCGCCCTCCCACGCTTCGGGAGTGGGGTGACCTCGCGGAGGAGGTTTCCCCGCGCCTGCGGCTCGCCAACCTCGCGGTCGGGTTGGTGCACCTCGCGCAAGCGGCGCTCATCTTCGCGCTGAGCAACGGCTTCGCGCTGCCGGTCACGGCCGCGTTCCTGGCGGGACCGCCGGGCACCGGCCTTACGGCGCGCGAGACGTTGTGGGAGGTGCCGGTCGGGCCAGCCGTTGGCCTCTTCCTGCTCCTGGCCGCGGTGGATCACCTGCTCGTGGCCGCGCCTGGCGTCTGGCCCTGGTACCGCGAAAACCTGCGCCGCGGCATCAACCAGGCGCGGTGGTGGGAGTATTCGGTGAGCGCCTCAATCATGGTGGTCCTGATCGCGCTGATCACCGGCGTCAGCGACGTCGGCGCCATCGTCGCGATCTTCGGCGCCAACGCCGCGATGATCTTCTTCGGGCTGGTGATGGAAGTCTTCAACCGGCCCGGCCGCCCGGTGAACTGGACGCCGTTCCTCCTCGGCTGCGTCGTCGGTGTCGTGCCGTGGCTCGTCATCGCCTACCAGTTCGCTGGCGCGGCGGACCGCGCACCGGCCGGGAGCGGTCCGCCAGCGTTCGTCTACGGCATCGTCGTGTCGCTGTTCGTGCTCTTCAATAGCTTCGCGATCAACATGGTGCTCCAGTACAAGCGGGTCGGACCGTGGCGCAGCTACCTGTTCGGGGA
>JAUJMG010000616.1 GCA_030446955.1 Thermomicrobiales bacterium | reverse complement strand
GGGTTCCCAATCAACGCATCTTGCAACGGCACATCCTGCCCAACGCTGCACCGTCAATCTTCATCAACCTGTCCTTTGTGGCGGGATGAGCGATCCTAGCGGAAGCCGGCCTAGCATTCCTCGGGCTCGGGGATCCGACCAACTGGTCCTGGGGGACGATTCTCTCTCACGCCCAGGCCAGTGGCCGCTTCCAGCAGTCGTGATGGTACGCCACGTTCCCCACGATCTTCATCGCCCTCACCGTCGTCTCGCTCAACTATTTCGGCCAGGCCATGAACGAGATTCTCAACCCGCGGTTGCGCAAGCGATAAGGAAGGGAGAGGGATTGTGCCGTACGCCAGCGCTGGGGAGGTCACGCTGTACTACGAGAGCACCGGCGAGGGCACGCCGCTGATCCTTCACGGTCACGGCCACCTGAACTGGATGATCTTCCAAGTGCCGTACTTCTCGCAGTTCTACCGGGTGATCGTCTTCGATCGACGCGGAACCGGTCGCTCGGACGACCCACCCGGACCATGGACCCTGGCCGACTTCGCGCGTGACCTCCGCGGCTTGATGGACGATCTTGGTATTGAGCAGGCGATCGTCGGCGGAAACTCGCTCGGGGGCGCGATCTCCTCCCAGTTCGGACTGGATTGTCCAGATCGGGCCCTTGCGCTGATCGTCGGGCACACGGCGCCCTACCGACGGCCGTTGAGCAGACAGTGGCTCGAGGAGCAGATCGAGCGGGCCGAACGGGGTGAGCCGGTGATTGTCCGTCAGCCGCGCTCGTTCGAGTGGGAAGACGAAGGGCCGCCGACCATCGCCGAAGGGTTCGAGACCACCCAGGTGGGACGCTATCTCGCCACGCTGAACCGCGATCTCGGGAACAAAGAGGCGATCATCAAGATGCTGCGCGCGCTGGCAGATTGGGATCAGCGACCGCGTTACCCTGAGCTGCAGCAATTGGATATTCCCGTGCTCGTGATTGTCGGCGGGAACGAGCCGCAGAAGACCATCGAGCTCTCCTACGAATGGCACCAGCAGTTCAAGAACTCCGAGTTCCAGATCTTGCCGAACACCCATCATGCCGCTGCCGTGGAGAACCCGATCGGCTGGAACAAAGCCGTCCATGGTTTCCTCGCGCGGCACAACGTTTAGCGGGGTGGCCTCTACCGGCGGTGAACGTGCGGACGGGGCCAGCTTCTCAAGCGCTCGATGGCCTTCGGGTCTACGGCAGCATGCGACGAAAGAGGGCACGTCAAGCATGAACACTGTAGAGGAGTTGGTCAACATACGGAGCGCGGGATTTCCAAGTTGGTCTCCTACGGGGGATGCGATCGCGTTCCTCGCCAACGACCCGGACGTAGGATGGCAGCTGACCCTGTATGACCTCGCTGCTGGCGGGACTCGCCTGCTGAGTCCTCAACCGGTGGCCGCGAGCCGACTGACATGGTCGCCTGATGGAAGCACGATTGCGGTCGTGCGCCAGAACGCCGAGGGCGGCTCGGAGATCTGGCTGGTGCCGATGAGCAGCCCCGACAGCGAACGCCGGTTCATCGGCGGGAGCTGGGAAACGCGCTCTCCGGCCTTCTCGCCAGACGGCCAATGGCTCGCCTACCTCAGCGCCCAAGCTGGGTCACTTGACGTCTGGATCGTCCCGGCAGCAGGAGGTGAGCCGCGCCAGGTGACCCAGAACACCAACCCGCTCGACGAGCCACGGTGGGCACCACGCTGGTCGCCGGACGGGCGCTGGATTGCCTATGTGTCGTCGCGCTCCGGGGAGCGCAACAACGACGACCTGTGGCTGGTCTCCCTCGACGGCAGCCAACACCGGCAGCTCACCACGGGGTTGATCGTCAACACCAACGCGGCGTGGTCCCCGGATAGCCGCTGGATTGCCGTCGTCGGCAACACGGCAACTGAGCACTGGTACGGAGATGACGCAGATGTCTGGAGGATCAACGCAGGCGAAGGGCCGTCGGTCCGGCTGACCCCGGCGGGGGGCCATTCCTGGCGGCTTGAAGGCGCCGGAATCACTTGGTCGGTGGATGGCAGCGCGATCTATGCGTTGAGCTTCCGCAACGGTGATAAGAACATTGCCGCGGTCCCGATGGATGGTGGCGTTCGCACGCCCGTGACCAACTTGTCTGGCCAGGTAACTGACTTTGCGCTGTCTCCGGATGGCCGGACACTCGCCGTGGTCCACGAATCGCAGACGAGTCCCCCGAATCTGTTCATGATGCCGACGATCGGCGGACGACTGCAGCGGCTGACGCACTTTGACGCGAGTGTCGCCAGTCCGCCTTCCGCGCCGGAGCGCGTGCCGTATCGGACCTTTGACGGCCTGTACTGTGACGCCTACCTCTACCTTCCCCCCGACTTCGACGAACGTCGACAGTACCCTGGTCTGATCCAAGTCCACGGCGGTGGCACGAACGCCTATGGAAACGGTTGGCACCCAGTCGAGCAGTGGCTCGCCAAGCAGGGATACGTCGTCCTCGCCATCGAGTACCGCGGCTCGAGCGGCTACGGGCGGGACTTCGCCGGGCTGTCGTATGCCGATTGGGGCGGCGGCCAAACGCAGGACGCGGTGTGCGCTGGTCGCTGGCTCCTCTCGCAGCCGTTCATCACGCG
>JAUJMG010000615.1 GCA_030446955.1 Thermomicrobiales bacterium | reverse complement strand
ATCTGCCGCCGGCTGGACGGCCTGCCGCTGGCGATCGAGCTTGCCGCCGCCCGGACGTCAGTGCTCTCCCCACGGGCGTTGCTCGCCCGCCTTTCCCACCGGCTCCAGATCCTGACCGCCGGCCCGCGCGACCTGCCGGCGCGCCAGCAGACCCTGCGCGACACCATCGCCTGGTCCTACGATCTGCTTAACCCAGAGGAGCAGACCCTCTTCCGCCGCCTCGCCGTCTTCGCCGGCGGCTGGCCGCTGGATGCTGCGGAGTTTGTGAGTCGGGAAGTCGACTCCCCGAGTCCCGTCCTCGACCTGCTCGCGTCCCTCGTCGACCACAGCCTGGTCCGGGCGGAGGGGGGGATCGAGCCGCGCTACGCGATGCTGGAGACGATCCGGGAGTATGGGCTGGAGCGACTGGAGGCGGCCGGGGAGAGCGCGGCGATCCGCCGCCGCCACGCGGCGTGGTGTCTGGAACTGGCCGAGACGCTGGAGCCAGCGGTCGCGGGAGCGGATCAGGGGAGCGCGCTGGAACGGCTCGACGCGGAGGCGGACAACCTCCGCGCGGCCCTCGATTGGTTCGTCTCCGAGGGAGAAGCAGAGGCCGCGCTGCGGCTGACGACCGCGCTCTGGCGACCGTGGGAGATCCGCGGCCGGCCACGCGAGATGCGCCACTGGCTGCAGCAGGCGCTGGCGACGCCGGGGGAGGCGCCGCCCGACCTGCGGGCCAGGGCGCTCAACAACCTTGGCAACGTGCTCCTCGACCTGGACGATCCGGCCGCCGCCGGGCGCTACGCGGCCAGCCTGACGATCCGGCGCGAGATCGGCGACCGGACGGGGATCGCCGACACACTCAATAACCTCGGCCTGCTGGTCCTGGCGTGGGGGGAGTTTGACGAGGCCCGGCAGCACCTGGAAGAGAGCCTGGCGATCCGCCGCGAGCTGGGGGATCGGAACGGCGAGGCGCTCGCCCTCAGCAACCTGGGCGACGTGGCGACGGCGGCCGGCGACTTCGATCAGGGCTGGACGCTGCACGAGCGCGCGCTCGCGATCCGGCGTCGCCTGGGTCAACCGCGCCTGATCGGCTACTCGGAGCACAACCTGGGCGAGGCGGCAGTCGGGCGGGGGGATCTGGTGGTCGCGGCCGAGCTGTTCGACCGCGCCGTGGAGCGGTTCACGGCGATCGGGGACCGGGTCGGGGCGGCGCTCGTCCATCACCAGCGGGGGCTGCTCGCCCTGCGGACGAGGGATCTGCCGCGGGCGGCCGCCGAGCTGGCGGAGGCACTGCCCCACCGCTGGGAGATCGGCGACCGGCGCGGCGCGGCGGCGACCCTGGCGGCGCTGGCGTTGGTGACGGCGGCTGCGCACGATGGGGAGCGGGCGGTTCGTCTCTTCGGCGCCGCCGAAGCCCTCGGCGAAGGGGTCCGCGCTCCGCGCTCCGGTGCAGGTGGCGCCGACGCGGAACTCGTCCTCGCCGGGCTCCGGGCCAAGCTCGGTGAGGCGGCCTTCCTGGCCGCCTGGGCTGCGGGACGGGAGATGACCGTTGAGCAGGTGCTGGCCGAGGCAAAGGCAGCGGTGGAGGCCGCAACGGTCGAACTGGCCCAGGCCCCGGTGCCGGTGCCCGCTTCTACCCCGCCCTCGCCTGCCCTGCCGGCCGGCCTGACCGAACGGGAGGTGGAGGTGCTGCGGCTGGTCGCCCAGGGACTTAGCAACGCCGAGGTGGGCGAGCGCCTCTTCCTCAGCCCCCGCACCGTCAACTCCCACCTGACGCGCATCTTCCGCAAGCTGGAGGTGCCCTCCCGCCAGGCCGCCGCCCGCAAGGCGTTCCAACTCGGCCTGGTCTGACACCGAACCCGTCTCACTCACTGGTCCAACGCCGCCCCCGGAAGCAGCACAAGTCCCTTCTCCCTCGCGCAGGGAGAGGGGGTTGGGGATGAGAGCACATCCACGACCCCCGGCCCCTTTCCACGCTCGCCACACCCCAAGCACCGGGCCGTGCTTCACCCTAGCCGGGGAAGCTGCTCCGTCATGCCGCCCATTACGCACCCTAAGTACCGGTATGGCTGGCATTAAGTCATCGGCCCGCTGCCGGTTGCGTATCGCGACTGCGTCATTTGACCGATGGCTGGTTCTTCCCCTGACCGTACAGTTGCATCAGTGGCAACGAAGCACCTGCACGGGGCCACGATGAAGAGGAAACCTGAACGAACCGATCGCACGAGCGGCCAGGCCCCGCGAGAGGCCAAGCGACGCGAGTGGTTCACCAGGATGACACGATCGCCGACCACGACGAGAGAGGACACGAACAGTCATGAATCGGAAACGCACGTTCCTGCGAACGCCAGCCCTGATCGTCGCGATGCTCGCCCTGATGCTGACCGCCCTGCCGGGCGGGGCGCGGGCGCAGGATGCCCCGACCGGGGGCACCGTTGCCCTGTCGATCTGGCTCTGCGCCCAGCCGACGACCGATCCCTCTAACGACTGCCAGCCCAGCGAAACCCTGAACGGCGAGATCGCGATCCACGGCCCGGTCGAACTGAGCACCGACGCCGCCGCCATCCACGGCGCCAGCTGGGTCTGGGGCGAGGAGGAGGCGCTGCCCTTCGGCAACTACTACCTCGACCCGCGCGGCT
>JAUJMG010000614.1 GCA_030446955.1 Thermomicrobiales bacterium | reverse complement strand
CGAAGGAGTAGCTATGCCTGAGCAGTTCGTGACGGTCACTGAAGCGAAGCGCCGCGCCGGCGTGAGCGCCCCCACGTGGGTTGACCGCGTACGCCGTGGCGAGATCGTCCTCTACAGCAACCCACGGGACCGGAGAAGCCGACTCGTGGCAATTGACGACCTCGACCGCATGATGACCCCGCGACCGATCCCCGCGCACCGAAGCAGCGACGACGGTGGCCGACTTCCGGCTGCCTAGTAGCGAGAAAACGACGAAGCCGGGGCGCCGACCAAAGCATCCCCGGCAACGTCAGGAGCACAACCGATGGCCCTAGTTAACCACCGATCGCCCCTAGAGTCTATCCCGACCGCGCAAGTCATCGCGCAGATCTTCGCTCTCGAGGCCTGGCTGGTCGACCTTGCGACCAACTCGCCAGGCGCGGTGATCGCCGGCCTGGAGCCGATCGAGGTTGATCGTCTGGCCCGTCGCCGACTTTCGTCTCTTCGGCTGGAACTCCGCCGCCGCGAGGGGCTGGAGGTGGGGCGATGACGGCCCCCGCCTACGTCGGCGTCTCGCCGGCAGACGCGCCCGTCCTGGCTTCCCGCGCCATCAGCCCCGGGGTGGCCGCTCAGCGCGGCACCCGCACGATTACCGCGGCCGAGGCACCCGCCTATGGCTTCCGGGGCGCACAAGCGCGGTCAGGGATCCTGATCCCTCGGCACAACACGCAGGGCCTTATTGAGAACCACCAACTCCGGCCCCATATCCCGCTCATCGACGAGGACGGAGATCCTCGGAAATACGAATGGCCAAACGGGGTGGCCCTCGGGCTCGACGTGCCGCCGGCATCACAGCCCTACATCACCGACGTCGGCGTCGACATCATGCTCACGGAGTCCATCCTCAAGGCCGATGCGCTCCAGTCGGCGATCGAGCGCGGCGAATTCTGCGTGATGGCCATCAATGGGGTATGGGGCTGGCGAAGCGGTAAGCACCCCCTCTCCGACTTCAACGACATCCCGTTCTGCGAAGTGCGGCGCAAACGCGTGGTGCGGCGACGGTGCGTGAATATCTACTTCGACTCCGACACCCGCACCAATCCGCACGTCCAACGCGGCCGCCGCGAGCTGACGGCCTTCCTGCGACGCAAGGGCGCCGACGTGCGATGGGTCGACCTCGCGCACGACTCCGCCGGCAAGAAGCAGGGTATCGACGACGTGATCGGCGCCGGGTATGTCCTGGCGGACGTTCACGCCGAGGCCTACGTGGCTCCGGTCGACTTGAGCGAGCCAGAGCCGGACGCACCGACTGACGAGGTGGCCGCGCTCCAGGCAAAGGTGACGGAGTTAGAAGCCGCGCTGCGCCTCGAGCGAACACTGCGTATGGAAGAGCACGCGGTGCTCGGCGATAGCAGCCGGCCCGCCCAAGAGCGGATCTGTGCGGTGAAGCTCCAATGGGAAGCCCGCCGCGTCGCCCGCCACGAGACGATCGGCACCGGCTCCGGTTCCGTCGTCGCTATCGACCAAGTCGGCACCATCTACCTCAATGTCAAGCGACTCGCCGAGATCTCCGGCACCAGCCCCAAGCACGCCGGCGCGTGCCTCAAGACGTGGGAAACCCAAGGCTGGCTGGCCCGCTCCGTGACTCGTCATCGGGTCGGCACCGAGGAAGTGGTCGACGCAGCCGGGGAGATCAGGCCGCGCTACGAAAGCGTCTGCCGGATTCGTCCCCGCCGCGACCTTGATCACATGCTGGAGGACTTCCTCACTCTCCCGCCACGGGTTGCACCCAAGCCAACACCGAAGCCGAAACCCCACTGTGTCGAGCACCCGGACGCGGATCTGATCCGACGCACCACGACCGAGTGTGCGGTCTGTCTCAAAGAGGTGCAGCCGGAACGTGTCAGCCAGCACAAGGCTTCTGATCCCGTCCTGAATGAACCAGAGGTTCTTTCAGAGACACGGCCCGTAGAGAGTCCTCCCTCACCCGGTCCCCACGATCTATTACCGCACCTAGGGTTACTTCAGAATGAGCCGGCCGGGCTTGCCAAGGTGCCTGAACCGGAGGAAGGCGTCATCACGTATGACCCGCCGGACCTGGGAGGCGCCCGGGAGGTCCTGGCCAGCGCCGATCGGACGGGCAACCGGGTGGCCCTTGAGGAGCTCCGAGCACACCTGGAGCCGATCGCCCGCGCTCGAGGCCGTGAGCCCGTCCCGAAACCGGGTAGCGTTGCCGGCGACGACCCGTGGACGTGGTGAGGCTGTGCCGAGTGAGGGGCGACAGATCCCATGAGGCCGGAGGCGACCAACCGGCGGTGGTGCTTGACTTCGCGGCCTTCGTATCCCTGATCGCGCCCGAAACGACCAACAAAAGCCAACAAGCGCCAACCACGGGGAGCACGATGCCATGACAAAACCCGACATAACCCGACAGGCGCTGAGCGTGGAGCAAGAGAACGCGATCGACCTGCTGGTGACGGGCACGAGCGACCGCGAGACGGCGGATGCCATAGGCGTCACCCGGCAGACGGTCTGCGGCTGGCGCAACCATCACCCGGCCTTCATTGCCACCTTGAACGCCCGCCGGCTGGAGACGTGGGGGGCCAGTAGTGACCGCCTCCGCGCCCTGCTGCCGAAGGCGCTGGA
>JAUJMG010000613.1 GCA_030446955.1 Thermomicrobiales bacterium | reverse complement strand
GGCTCCCGGCCGAGCGCTCGCTGGATGCCGTCCGTCAGGTGGGCGTTGCGCCCGTCCAGGACCGTGGTGAACAGGTAGTTCACCAGCCAGACGAAGTCGGCCGGCACCCCTTGCTCGACGAGCGCCGACGCGTACGCTTCTGGCGTGACCTGCGTGTACCGGATCGGCCGGTCGGTCGCTTCCGCTATTTCCCCGACCGCCTCCGCGAACGTCAACAGCCGGGGACCGCTCACCTCGTAGAGCTGGCCCGCGTGTCCGGCTTCCGTCAGCGCGGCGACCGCGACCTCGGCGATGTCATCGGCGTCGACAAACGGTTCCCTGACCTCCCCCGCCGGAAGCACGACATCGCCGCTCGCCACCAGATCGCGAAAGTAGTTCTCGCTGAAGTTCTGGCTGAACCAGCTCGACCGCACGATGGTCCAGGCCATGCCGGAATCCCGAACGACCCGCTCCGCCCGCTGCGCCTCGTCCTCGCCCCGGCCCGAGAGCAGGACCACCCGCTCCACCCCGCTTGCCCGCGCCACCTCGACGAACGCATGGACCGCCTCGACCGCCCCCGGCACCGCCAGGTCCGGGTAATACGTCAGGTACACCGACCCGATGTCGCGAAGCACCGGTGCCCAGGTCGTCCGGTCCTCCCAGTCGAACGGTGGCTCGGCGGAGCGGGAGCCGGGACGGACCGGCAGGCCGCGTGCCGCCAGCCGCTCCACCACCCGGCGGCCGGTCTTCCCCGTCGCGCCAAGCACCAGCGTCGTTGTTCCAGCTGCCGGCTGTGTGTTCCGTCAAATCATGATCCTGTCCTCCATGCGGCAATAGCCCGGGGTCGCCACGGTAGACGACCATGCCGTCCATTGTTGAGGGCCGTTACAGGACGAAAAATGACTCTACGTCGCCTGAACATGACTGATCGTCCAGATAACCTGGATGTTGGGTTCGGCAGGGCCTACACTCGGTACATGAGCACACCAACGATCCCGCCCGTGACCCCGTCCGATCCCCTCGGTGAAGCGCTCCACTCGCTCCAGATGAGCGGGACTTTTTACAGCCGCTGCGAGTTCTCCACTCCGTGGGCGCTGGAGCTGCCGGAGTTCGAGGCGTCCCTGATGTTCCACGTCGTGATCTCCGGCCAGTGCTGGCTGGAGGTGGACGGTGAGGAGCCCTGCCTGCTGCGGCCGGGTGATCTCGCGCTCGTCCCTCGTGGCGATGGGCACCGGCTGGCGAGCGAACCCGGTGTCCCCGCCGCGCGCCTGTTCGACCTGCCCCGGGAGACGGTCAGCGAGCAGTACGAAATCCTGCGCCATGGCGGCGGTGGCGCGGACACGGTCCTCGTTTGCGGGGCCGTCCGCTTCGACCACCCGGCCGCGCATCACCTGGTCGACGTTCTTCCGGGATTGATCCGGGTCGAAGCGACTGCCTCGCCACGGCTGGACTGGATCCAGAGCACGGTACGGCTGATGGCTGCCGAAGCCTCGATGCTGCGCCCCGGCGGCGAGACGGTCATCACCCGGCTTGCCGATGTCCTGGTGATCCAGGCGATCCGATCGTGGATCGAGGACGACCCCGCCGCGCATACCGGCTGGCTCGGGGCACTGCGGGATCGGCAGGTCGGCCGGGCGATCACCCTGATCCACCGGGACCCGGCCCGCGCCTGGACGGTCGCGAATCTCGCCGCCGAGGTCGCGATGTCCCGCTCCGCGTTTTCCGCCCGTTTCACCGAGCTTGCCGGTGAGCCGCCGATGCACTACGTCACCCGCTGGCGAATGCACGTCGCCCGGGCAGCACTGATGGAGGACGAAGCGACGCTCGGGGAGCTTGCGCTCCGCTTGGGATACGGGTCGGAGGCAGCGTTCAGCCGGGCCTTCAAGCGATTCATGGGCGTCTCGCCGGGGGCGGTCCGCCGCTCGGCCGCTGCCGCGAACGGCGAGCATCCCAGCGCCGGGGGATCCGTGCCGAATATCCGGTCACTCCCCGCATGAGCGAACCCCTCTCCCCGGGCCAGGTCGTCGAAGACCTGCGGGCCGACCGCCTCGGAGCTTCGATACGCGTCGTCGCCCTTGAGCCTGTCTACGGGGTGACCGTCAGCCGGTGCCGGCTGGATCGCGCGGTCTCCGGCCTTGGCGACTCCGTGATCGTCAAGCGCGGCCGGGCAGCAGGCGAGCCCCGATCCGATGGGCAGATGATGCGGAACGAGATCGGGGCGCTGCGGTTCCTCACAATGCAGAACCTCGCGTTGGGTCCAAGGCTCATTGCGGCCGATGCTGCCCGCGGCGTGGCGATCATGGAGGATCTGGGCGACGGCCCGTCCCTGGGGGATCTGCTATTTGGCTAGGACCGGCAGGCGGCCGCTAATGGTCTCGTCGCCTTCGGCACCGCCCTCGGCCAACTGCACGCCGCGACGGCTGGGCTGGCAGACGCGTTTCTCGCGAGCCGGAACCAGACGGGTGCGACGCCATCCGCCCTGGAACCGGCCGGCGCCTACGGCCTCAGCTTCTGCTCCCGCTGGGAAAGGTTGCGGAACACCGTCGCGGCGCATCCGGGGCTGCCGGAACCGGTGAACGTGGAAGGTGAGGTCGACGCGATGCTGCGGACGCTCGCGCCCAGCGACCCCTACCTGGCGATGACCAACG
>JAUJMG010000612.1 GCA_030446955.1 Thermomicrobiales bacterium | reverse complement strand
TACGGGGACACCCGCAGCCATCCGGGGAGCTGGGTCTTTATGGGGCGCGCATGAAGTGCCGAAGTCGGGCGCCCTGCCCGGCGTGGCGCTCGACCGTGTTGGTCGTCAGGCAGCGTGGCAGGCGGAGATCCAGCGACAGCCGTCCGTCACCTATCCGCCATGAGCGGCTTCGTACTCGGCCACGATGTGCTGGGGGATCCGACCCCGGTTCCCGAGCTCGGGATAGCCGTTGTCCCGGGCCCAGTCACGAATTGCTCTCAGCCGCTCGCGGTCGGAGGTGGGAGCGGCCTCGGCCTTGGACCCAGCTGACGGAGTGGTTCGGCGGGAGCGACGCCCGGTGCCCGTCCGAGTGCGCTCGCTCGACCACCCGATCATGGTCTGCACGGTGGCATGAAAGTCCTCAGCATGAGGGGAACAGAGGTCGAGGGCGTAGTGGTAGCCGTCGTAGGTGAAGCTGACGCTCTCTTCCGCCTGGATGTCCTCACCCGTCTCTGCCTTGCACTGGTCGCACGTCAACAATGTCACCGTCGTCTTAGCCACAGGACTCGCTTCCTTTACAGTTTCTGACAAAGGCAACGGTAGCGGTAGGGGCTGCGCCGCGGACGTCAGGATGAGCCGGGACCGTGACGAACCGCCGAGGACGCACGTTATCGGCTGCCCGGTAGGTGCCGAACTCGGGCGGAGACCATAGCGCCGCCCAGTGGCCATAGCAGGAGCGCGCCTCGTGCGGCCGGCGGCGAAGGACAAGGTTGCGTTGGAGCGATTAGGGACGGCGGCGCGGCGACGAGGCACGACGCCACCGCCCACCTCGAGATGCCGTCCACCGCACCCCTGCGCACATCGCGACTCCGGCGAGGGCGCCGTAGAAGGCTGCACCGGCAACGCTCCGGGCCAAGTCAAACAAGAGGTGAAGGAGCACGGCCGCGACGACGCCCCCGACGAGCATGCCCGCATACGCGTCCCACCCCACATCGACCGATTCCCCTCGCGTCGGCTCCGATGGGACCACCTCAAGACTTTGCCACAGGTGGCTCCCGACAAGGAGATTGCTCCTGCGCACGCAGCGGCTCTGCCACTCCCGAGAAAGTCACGCTACGGATGGGAGCCTTTCACTAATTCGAGCGCCTCATCGGCCCGGGGCCCGAGTGGTTGCAGTCCGGGGCAAGAGGGGGCGCAGGCAGGCAACCCGGCATTACCGACCGCCCAGCTGGTGCCGAACGCGGGCGGCTTCGGGAGGCCCCGTCGAGCTGGCGGAGGAGGAGCCAATCTAGGTCATCGAGCGGTCGTACGATTGCGGTGTTTGTAGGCTTCGACCACTTGCTCCATGTCGAACGCCGGATCGCTCAGAGCCTCCCTTGCCAAATGTAGTGCTCGTGCGCTGAGGCCTTGGTAAATGATGTTTCCGCGAGCGTTCCTCTTCACGAAGTAAGCGCGATCATCGTTCTTGAGATTGAGGTAGTGTGTGAGCGCATACCCCTGGTACTGCGTGAGCCCCAGCATCTCGCCGAATCTGCTTAGTCGAACGTTGAATTCCTGGAATGGGTCCGACGTCCGGTACACGAGGGCAGACTCCGCTTCCTCGGGCCTAGCCCGTCGCACCGGGATGCCGTCCCCGCTCCGTGCTACACGTAACGTGACCTCAAGCGATCCTGGCGACGCCGTGTCGGAAATTGTGAGCTGGGCCAGTCCGGGGAAGACAGACTGCCACGGTCGGCCAGCACGTATCGCCGCCGCGGCCCGATCAATCTCGAGCTCGGCCGGCGGATCCTCTCGTCCCGTCACACTTCCATCGAGTGCGAGCAGCGGGCGGATACGGGCACGCGCCTCGTCTCCTCTACGAGTGCCAGGAACGAGCAGTCCCCGAAGCTCTTCCATCTCCGTCGCGACGACCGCCAGTGCGTCGGTCGGCGGCAAGGCCGAAACGGGGACAGCTCTGGCAGGTATCGCTTCGGCGAGGTCCTGCTCAAACTGTTCATGCAGTATGCGCTTGTAAATGGTGACGGCGGAGCGGACATGAAGCCAGAGCATGTCCTCCGACATCGCCACCGTTTCGTGCGCCGCAGCGTTTCGGTCTTGCTGGATTGCTCGGAGGATTGCAACGTCGTCCTCATCGATCACACTGAGGTCAGATCGGCAGACGTTGATAACCTTCTTGAACTCGTAGGTGTACGGCTCTCCACGGTCCCTGATCCGGCCACGGCGCTGGTAGATCACGGCCTTCAACAGCATCTCGAAGGAGTGCCCGAGTAGGAGCAGGACTGCATGCGCGCGGGCAAGTTCGACTGGGCGATTGAACAGCTCAACCGCGAGCGCAAGGGAGTCGGAACCAGCGCGCAACAACATCATCGTCTTCCGCCTCAGTCTCACGGCTCGAGTTTCCCATGCGGCGGCCGAAGATGTCCCACGTACAGTGGAACTCGGACCACCACCGAACGCTGGTGACCGCGAGCGGGATCAAGGCTCGCTATCCCCCGCGGCCCCCGTCCTCTCGTCTCGGGACGTTAACCCCGCGGGGGCGGCCGGATCGCCGTCGAGTGAAGGGCGAGGGACGTACGTTTGGGTCCCGCTCGATATCCGGCGATATGTAGGTGATCGCTGTCAAGTACAACCGCCCGGTAACGCTCACCGG
>JAUJMG010000611.1 GCA_030446955.1 Thermomicrobiales bacterium | reverse complement strand
TTGTACCAGCGCAGTTCCAGGACCGCTTCCCGTCTAACGGGATCGAATAACGGCTGGTTAACTCGCGATAAGCCAAAGAATCGCGAACGACGCGGAGGGGGCGTTCGACTTCATTCACCCGCGACTGCTACTTGAATGCGCCGCCGCCTTGTTGGCCTCCGTGGCGGTGGCGGCCGTTGTCCTCTCTTTCTTGTTGTAGACGCCTGGTGGTATTCCGGTGAACGAGGAGGCGCGTCGCCACCACCTACCCTTGAGCGGATTACGCAGCTTGCAAGGAGCGAGATGACACTGCTCGAGGCGGTCCGTTGATGACTGGGACCGAACCCAGCGCACTCGACTGGATCACGTTCGCCATCGCCATCGTCGGGGCCGCGACCGGTGTTGCTTCCCTCGTCTGGCATATGTGGGCCTTCTCGCGAACGGGGCCCAGGGTCGTTGTGAACGTTTCCGGCGGCGTGACCTCGTTCCGCCCCGACAACTCCCCCGAGCTCATCCTCATCGTCGAAGCTCGCAACATGGGGCGAAGCGCTTGCGAGATCACTGGATGGGGCCTCGACTTCCCCGACGGACAACAGTACGTCCAGTTCAAGCCCGTAGCGGGCACAACGGCCGTTCCGTCGACGATTGAGGGCGGCCACCGTGGCACCTGGCTTGTGCCGATGGCTGACCTCGCCGAGGTACCGCAACTGCTGACCGACGACCGCATCCCGGTCAGAGGCTTCGTACACCTCGGTAGTGGTGATCGCATCGTGTCCCGCCGGCGATATGTAGTGGCGAGGTCGGTGATTCTCGGTGAAGCCCATGGCCCACCCAGCTCATCCACTTAAGCGATCAGCTGGGCCTTGGCGTCGGCGATGTCACTTAGCCCGCCGCTGCTTGCGGTTGGGTCGGCGCAGCGCACCTTGGTCGAGGACTCGACCGACCGCGTCCCGGGCCACCGCCTGCAGTATCCGCTGCTCGTGCCTCATCGTGCGCTCAACGAACGTCCGGGCTTCAGCATCTCGGATGGCCGGAGTGACGCGCGAGGGGGACAAGGCAGGCCGCCTGGACACCGTCCCTGGTAGCGACCGTACGCCACCCGAAACCACCGTGGCCGGTGGAACGTGGGCGCGGTCTTGGGCCACGACCTGCTCGTAGGCATGGCGGGTTGCGGCGGTGTTGTACCACCGGGCAGTCGGCGGCTCGCCTGGGTTGCCCGCCCTGGTAAGTCGCAGGAGAACCCTGGGGGTCAAGGGAACCATCAGCTCATCCAAAGAGCGAACGGCGTAATCCACTTGTATGCGACGACCGTCGGGTCCGACCTCCGCCAGCACGACAGGGTGGTCCGACAGGACGAGCGACTGCGTCGGTCGCTCGACCCGGATTGCCCAGGTGCCGATCTCGTCGAGCATTCGGTACGCCTGCTGGGTCTGGTCTCGGCGCCGGGTCGACAACAGGCGGGAGTTCAGGGTCGCCAGCACGAGCGGATCACGGACCGCAGCCGCCGCCTCCGGCAGAACGCCGAGTTCATCGACGGTCTCGTCGATGATGTCGTCAACCAGCTCGGGAGTGATCCCCACCTGGACCAGCATGTCCGCGAAGTAGTCCGCGGTCGGCGTGCGTGCCCATTGTGAAGCTACCCACTCCCTTACCACGGCCTCTGCGAGCGGATCCAGAGGACGGCCCTCTTTGAGCTGAGCGCGGGCCACCTGGCAGAACCGGTCCCAGGCGCGATCGAATAAGGAGTCGAGCGTTCGATCGGGTGCCCCGTCAAGGTCGACCGTGTAGGTCTCCACACTGACGAACGTGGAGCGCGGCCTCATGCGCCGCCACCGCCCGGTTATGACGTTCAACGTTTCCGCCGGCAACCACTCTCTCGTGAGGGCTTGTGGGACGTAGTGGTCATCGCGGCCTAGGCGCGCCGGATTCTGCGCTGCCGCCAACGGTCTTCGACGCTCCCAAGGCGTTGCCACCTATGCAGTATGGCGAAGCCTTGTGACAGCGACGGGTCAGTTCCCGGCGGCGCAGCCCTCTTGCGCGCCGACACCATCCACGGTCCTCGCGGCGGTGCTGATGGAGCCGCATATTCCTGTAACGCATGTTCTCCCCGTCGAGGCGCACGGGGTTACGGCTGCGTTGAGCCCCTCCGCCTCAAGGCTCCTGGACGCCTGTATCGCCCCAGCGGCGTCGCCGCCCAGGCCACCCATGGTCCTGCATCACCGTCCGAGGTTCAATCGGGTAAATTAGCTGTCCGAGGCGCACCAGGTTCTCCCAAAAGTCGGCCGAAACCCAAGTAGGTCGGTCGGGCTCAAATGTCGACGTGGAGTTCTGTTCCCGGCGCCGTGGCAGCTTCGGCCTTTTGGGAAAGCTGCCCTCATCGAGGATGAAGGCCTGGCCCGGGCACTCGATCCCTGCATCCGTGAGCATCCACTCGTCATTGACCAGCTCGATCAACCGCCCCTGTAGCCGGGGAGCCCCGGGATCCCGTCGCCGAGCTGCGATCGCCACGACCAGGCTGGCCTGGAGGGACTCAATCGTCCGTCCCCAGTCGAAGGTCTCCGGATCAGTGGGCAGCCCCAGTTGCTCCAGCACAAGGACCACAGCGTCTCCGACTGCCGGCGCCGGCTGATCTGGTTGCCAAGCGATGCTCC
>JAUJMG010000133.1:6982-9694 GCA_030446955.1 Thermomicrobiales bacterium | reverse complement strand
ATGGGGAGCCGCTCTACGGCATCCTCGACTCCATGGCCCGCTCCGGTGGCGTCGGACAGTACTTCCTAAATAGCCGGGCCAGCGCCTACGGCAAGTACCCCGACGACCCGGCCTTCTTCTTCGACCCCGACATGACGCCCCGGATCAACAACCCCGCCTTCGTCCGCGCCCTCCAGGACATGATCGATGCGCTACCGGCCGCTCCGCCGGATCAGGAGAATGCCGACCTGCTCAAGAACCTCGGTAACTTCCTAGCCGGTACCGGGACGATGGCACACTGGTGGGCCGATATCGGGTCCAACGTCTACACCAGTCCGGACAGCATCGTGCAGGGCAAGGTTGGCTACGACATGCTCCCGGCGTCGGACGACGTGTACAACTCGAAGACCAAGCAGTTCGAGACGTTGCCGTCTGGTCCCAATCAGGCGCCGTACCTTGCCTTCCTTGGCTGGGGCCTCTATGTGATGAAGGGCACTGAGGCTGCCGGGGTCAGCGAAGCGGCCTGGGATCTTGTTTCCCATCTCACCGCCAAGGATGCCTCACTCTGGATGAACATCCATCCCTCCGGAATGAACCCCTGGCGCGAGAGCCACTTCAATGCCGACGACTGGGTGGTGACCGGGTTCCCGAAGGAGGAGGCTCAGCAGTACCTCGACTCCATCAGGAATTCCTACAACCACCCGAACCGCATCGTCGACCTCCGGATCCCCGGGCAGGGCCAGTACTGGGATGCCGCCGAGGCGGAGTGGACCCGGGCCATCACTGGGCAGGTGACCGCCCAGGAAGCACTCGACGCCGCGGCGCAACGATGGAACGAGATCACCGACACGCTTGGTCGCGAGAACCAGGTGAAGCTGTACCAGGCCTCCCTCGGTTAGCCGAACCACCGATCAGGCGATGAGCAGGGCAACGGCGAGGTGGTCAACATGCCACCGCGCCGTTGCTCCATACAGAGCACCACTGAGCGGTTGCCTCCCATCCGGCTCCCGGTGTACCGTCTTCACAGGCACATGATCACGTAGGACGAAGACGACCCCGCGAAGCGCGGTGGCAGGGACGACGGCATGGCCAACGAGGCAGTGCGATCGGATGCGATGCGGGCTGCGGTGGCACCAGAGCCGCAGAGGACCGGCATGTCTGAAGCGTGGCAGCGCCGACTGTTCCTCCTGCCGGCGGTCGTTGTCACCTTTGCGATCGTCATCTTTCCGACGATCTTCGGACTCTACGTCAGCTTTACGGACTGGCAACTCAATGACCCGTCGGGCCGCTCCTTCAACGGTCTGGACAACTTCCGGGGCATCTTTCGGGATGGCCGGTTTTGGAACGCCCTCCAGAACAACTTCTTGTTCGTCGGCGTCGGCGTGCCACTTCAGTACCTCGTTGCCTTAGGACTCGCGCTGCTGCTCAATCAGGACATCCGCGGGCGCAAATTTTTCCGCGTTGCGTTTCTGCTCCCCTTCATGATGAGCCCCGTGGCGGCGGGCTGGATGGTCGGACGCTCCATCATGGACGCTCAGCGCGGCCCCTTGCCCATCGTGTTGGATCGCCTGGGGTTTGAGAACGTCAGCTTCTTCGACACGGGCAGCAAGGCCATCTTCTCGCTTCTGCTCATCGATTCCTGGTACTCGATCCCCTTCCTGCTGGTGATGCTTCTCGCCGGGTTACAGGCGCTTCCCCACGAGGTCTTCGAGGCGGCGCGAATTGATGGCGCCACAGGTTGGCAGTCCTTCAGGGATATGACGTTTCCGCTTCTCTTGCCCGTCAGTCTTACCGCCGTCGTTCTTCGAGCGGTCTTTGAGTTCAAGGTCATCGATATCATCCTCGTTGTGACGGGCGGAGGTCCGGGTGACGCAACGGAGACGCTGACCGCCTATATCTACCGGCGTGGGGTTCAGGGACTGGATGTCGGGTATGCGACCGCCATGTCTCAACTCTTTCTCATCGCCGTCATCGCCACGATCACGCTCATCCTCGTGACTGTCGGTCGTCGCGTACGGCAAATGACTTGATCGAAATCTGAACGGACCGCGTCGGGGGAGATCCGACTCGGCGGGACATGACGGGGAGTATGCCGGTGGCAGTTGCCGCACAGGGAATTTCAGGACGAGAGGTCGCAGAGCAGCGGCCGCGCACGGGGAGCCGCGGCGCTCGCCGCCTCGTGGGCCGCGTGCTGACCTACGCGATTCTCCTGTTCTGGGCGGTTGTCTGTTTGTTTCCGCTCTACTGGACCGCGACGACCTCGTTCAAGGATCAGACGGCCGTTTTGCGTGGGCCAACCTATGTCCCGACTGTAGACTTCGAGCCCTCCACGGTCGGCTGGGACTCGGTGCTCACGGGGGGTATGGGCGAGAACTTCGTGCGCAACACGCGCAACAGCTTCGTCATCGCCGTCACGTCGGCTGCCCTGGCAGTCATGCTTGGCGCGGCCGCGGGCTATGGCCTGACACGCTTCAATTACCGCTTCGGGCCCTGGCGAAACCGGGATATCTCATTCTGGTTCCTCTCCCAGCTCATCCTCCCGCCAGCAGCGGTGGTGATGCCGATCTTGATCCTCTACCGGGAACTAAACCTCCTGGACACGCACCTCGGCCTGATTCTCCTCTACACGGTAATCAACCTCCCGATCGTGATCTGGATCATGCGCGACCAGTTCAACTCCATCCCGATCGAGTTGGAGCAGGCCGCCCTGGTCGATGGCGCCACGCTGTTCGG
>JAUJMG010000133.1:3149-6882 GCA_030446955.1 Thermomicrobiales bacterium | reverse complement strand
AGAAGTCCGTCCACCGGGGTGGAACGGTGACAGCCGGTGTTCTCTCCTCAGGTGCTCACCGAGCCAGAGCCACGGGTTCCCGGGTGCCCCATGGTCGGTTGGCGCCATTCGCGGCTGCTAGGGGTATATAGCAAGGCCCGATGGCTATGCTTCGGCGTTCGCACGGGTACACTCCTCCGTGAAGCGCAGGGCAAGCCGGTGAAAGGAAGAACCTCGGAAAGACAAGCGGGTCTGACAGCAGCACCGCCTTGCTGGAAGTCAGTCAACCGTCCTATTGAGGCGACGCGAGAGGAGCAAGATCGTGGGCGACAAGGATGAGCGTGCAGATGACACCGGGCCGCTGGAGATCAAGCGTGACGATCAGGTGACGCAAGGGGTGGAGGTGGACGCGCGGGACCTGCACGACGACGATGAGGATGTCGTTCAGGAAGCCTCAGAGGACTCCTTCCCGACCAGCGACCCGCCGGCCTACAGGGGCCGTCGCCGGGGTGGAAGCCCTGAGCCGGTTCCTCCCGAATAGCATCTCTCACTCAATACGTTATTGTTGGTTAGCTGCCTGAGCCCGGACTGAACCAGAGATGACGCGTGCCCCAGGTCGGCCAGGCCACATGGGGCTGGAAGCCCAGCACGTGGGGCTGCACCAAGACGAGGTCTTGCGGGAAGCCCAGCCAGAGGCCGAATAGGTCTTCATTCGCGGCCTGCTGCAACTGATAGAGGGCCTGGCGCTGCCGATCCACATCCACTTCACCCAGAATGGTGCCAATCGCAGCATCCGCGTCCCGGTTCCGGTACCCGCCGGGATTGAAGCCCAGCGGGTTCACCCGGATGTCCCAGCCCGAGCCATAGAGGTCGAAGTCCGTGAAACCGGGGTAGAGCCTATAGGCGTAGGCAATGAGGTCGAAGTCGTGCGTCGTTCGCCAGCGCTCGTCGAATCGGTCGGGGGCGAGCGGCTGCACCTGCAGGCGGATCCCAACCTGGGCAAGATCGGACCTGACGCTCCGCAGAACCCGCTCGAGTTCCGGCCGTGCGTCATTGCGAAGGATGACTACAATCTCCAACGGTTGACCGGTCTCATCCTCCAGGGTGCCGTCGTCGTCCCGGTCGTCCCACCCGGCCTCTTTCAGCAGATCGCGGGCAGCGGCGGCATCCCTGGGAGGATTGCGACTTTCAGGGTCGTATGCCCAGGGCTGGGCTACGGTGCCCGCGGCGTCCGGCCGAAAGAACCCGCTGAAGACGTCGCGGGCGTACCGCTCACGATCCACGGCGAGGGAGATGGCCTGGCGGATCCTAACATCGGCGAAGAGATTCGGGTTGCCCCGTGCGGGGTTGTTGAAGTTGAACGCCGCGAACATCACGGAGGGGCTGTCGACGACGTAGAGCCGGCCCTCGGATTCGCCAAGATCCGCCAGCCCTTCGACGGGCACCGGCCACACCACATCGACCTTATTCCGTAACCAGGCCTCGACCTGCTTCTCCGGTTCGGGCTCGGCCGAGATGGTGAGCGTGTCCGCATAGGGCGCGCCTGCCCAGTAGCCCGCATTCCGGCTGAACGCCACGCGGCCCCGTTCTCGCTTGCCCACCTTCCACGGTCCGGTGCCGATCGGCGCGTTCTCCCGCCAGTCGTAACCGGCTAAGGTCCGTTCTCCCTCGGGGCGCGACTGCCAGTATTTTGAGTACTGCGACCGCTGAAAGATGAATTGCGTCGAGGCATTGAGCAACCAGCCGCCGTCGGGTTCGGTCAGTGTGACTTTGACCTTCTGGTCCCCGATCGCTTCAGCGTTGTCCATCAAGACAAAGGGGTTTGCGATCCCACTATTCACATCGTCGCGGGAGACAAACAAGGAAAAAACGACATCCTTTGCCGTGAGGGGAGAGCCATCGTGCCAAACGACATCGGAGCGCAGGGTGTAGGTAATCGTCTGGCCATCGTCTTCCCACTCCCACCGCTCCGCCAGGCCAGGGCGCGGTTCCATGGTGACCTCGTCGATCCAGACCAAGGGATCAAGGTGGCTGGCTAGAACTTGGAAGTCTTGGCGGAAAGCGACCGGGTTGAAGTCTTCGGGATCGATCGCTGGAACCAGGAGCCGCAAGTCTCCGCCCCGCACGGGCTCCCCGGCGTAGGTCGGATGAGGATTCCGTATCACCTCTAACTTCCCGAGCGGACTCGGTTCGGGCGTGGCATGAGGAGTTGCCGGGGAATCGGAGACGGGGGTCGCGGCCGCCGACGCGCCGGGAGAAGCGAGCACCTGAGAGGTCAAAGATGCAGGAGATGCCGCGAGGGCGGAAGAGGGCGTTGCGCCAAGAAGGCTGCTCGATCGCGCCTCACCGCGGCAGCCGGCAAGAGTCGGAACACCGAGGGCAGTGAGCCCTAGCAGGAGTCGACGACGGCCAAAGCGGGATAGCAGCCACGAAGGACAGTGGTGACCCAGCTGATCTAGCTTCTGGATGTGGTCAGGCCGCCGTTCGGTCACCAAATCCCTCCTCTCCAGTTCCGCCAGGAGGGCCAAGCGATCGCCCGCGGCATAGAGCGTCCCGTCCATCCCCTCGCCCGCTCCATTCTATGGTGTACGTACACACGACACAAGCGGGCACGTTGGCGGAAGCCATACGTCGGCCGTGGCAGTTGAGCGAAGCTCATAGGAGTTCGCTCTAGGGGTACAGAGACCACTGCGCGCGGATGGCAGAGAGGTCCGAGATCCTACAGGTGGTCGAGTGACATCACGCCTTGGACACCAAAGTAGACAGCGAAGCCCAGTAGCATCAGGCTGCCGACCGCCCCGACTCCGCGGAGTACTGGCTCCGAGACATATCTGCGCCCCGCTTGGGCCATCCCCGACAACACCGTCACCCAAACAAGAATGCCAAAGAAGACGCCGCCGACGAGGACGGGCGCACCTCCTCGGCCCTCCCGGGCCACGGCGGACGCAACGAGGGCAGCCCCGATCGAGAGCCAGTACACGATCCCGAGGGGGTTGAGCGCTGCCATGAGGAATCCCGTGATGTAACTCCGCGTCCCTTCGGGCTCAGGTGTGGCGACATCCTCCCCCGCGAGCGCGGCCCGCAAGCCCGTCATACCAAGAATGGCGAGGACGGCCGCGCCGGCGAGATAGAGGGGAGCCCGCAGGAGTGCAGAATCCGCGAGCGGGGCGATACCACTAACCACCAAGGCGCAGTAGATGGTATCGGCACTGACCGCGCCGAAGCCTACCAACCAACCATGAAGAAAACCACCGCGTAAACCTCGCCGCACAATCTCGACGTTGATCGGGCCGATCGGAGCCGCCAGTGCCACCCCGACGACCATGCCTTCCACGAGCAACCCGCCAATCACCGCTCCGTCACCCGTCGCTTTAGCCCCTCGCTCCACCGCTTGAGCCACGTCAGTCTAGCAAGCTGACGCCTCCTGACGTCGCCCTCGGGTGCAGAGCGTCCTTCCCTACAGCCCGGAACCATCTTGATGTGCTCCCAAACGGAATGACCGGCCCGAAGCGCCTCGGACCCCTTGTCTATACTGGAGTTCCGTCGCCTCGGTCCAACGTTGAGCGTCACAAGCGGAGGCAAGCTTCGTGGAAAGGCTGGCTGACACCGACCGCCTGGACGACCGGCCAAACCTGGTTGCAGCGTCGCCAGTGCTCCCCGTTACCTGTCCAGCGTGCGGCCGGGAGACGGATCACCTCTCCTACTGCGGTCATTGCGGGACGCGGCTCCCCCCTGCAGCACATGCGGACGACCT
>JAUJMG010000133.1:0-3049 GCA_030446955.1 Thermomicrobiales bacterium | reverse complement strand
TGGCCCAGCTTGCGGTTCCCGTCTGGCTACGCCGCTGGTCGCTCCACCGGAACGAGGTGATGGACGGCATGGCGCTTGGCGCCGCAGCCGGGGGCGGCTTCGCTACCGGGGGTGTCATCGTTTATGTGTGGCCGCTCATCGTAGGGTCGAATCCAGGCGGAGGTGTATCGGATTGGACTGCAGCCCTCATCGCTCTCGTCCTGGTCCGGCCCCTAATCTTCGTTCTCATCGCTTCGCTCGTCGCGGCGGCGCTCTGGCACTATGCCCTGACCCAACGCTCTCGCGATCTGGCGATCCCCCTGGTCGGAGGCCTCATCGCAGCCATCGGGGGCTCCTTCGGCGCCCTTCTCCTCGCTCGGTTCGGAACCGTGGTGGAACTGCTATGGCACGCTCTGGTGCTCCTTGCCCTGAGCCTGGTCGGGCGCTCGGTCTTGCACCGGGCCCTCAATCAGGACCGGCGAGCGGTCGGCGTCGCCGGGCAGCGCTTGGTTTGTCCGAATTGCCGGCGGGTCACGCCTCCCGGCTCCTTTTGCTCCAACTGCGGACATCCGTTGCTAAGCATTCCATGACCTCTTTGGCCGTCGTCAGCGCAGCCAACCAGTCCGACGAGTGTCCCAAGGCGAACTTGACAGCCCCATTCGGACGAAACCTCACGAAAAGAGCGTAGCTCCCAGACCAAGCAATGCTCCCGCTAGCACCAACCAAGCGGAGTTCAGTCGGAAACGGAGCAGGAGCACAAAGCTCACCACGGCCACCAACGTCGTGAACCCGTCGACCAGGGCCGCTCGTCCGAGCGTCCAGGCTACCGCGGCCATCAATCCGATGGCCGCCACGTTCAATCCGTTGAGAACCGCCCGCGTCCACGCCATCCTACGCAAGCGAGGCAAGAGGGGAATGGCCACGGCCACAGCGACGAACGCCGGCAGAAAAATGCCGAGAGTGGCGAGCACGGCGCCTGGGAAGCCGCCTGCAATGTAGCCCACAAACGTCGCCGTGGTGAAGACGGGTCCGGGGGTGAACTGACCCACCGCTACGGCGTCCAGCAGTTGCTGCTCTGTCAGCCAACCGTAGCGGTCGACTATATCGTTGCGAAGGAAGGCGAGGAGAACATAGCCCGAGCCGTAGAGCACCGATCCGATCTTGAGGAACGTCAGAAAGATCCTCATGTGCCCGTAGGAGACCAGCGGTCCTGCCGTAGCCTCCGTCGCCCACACCGGCCATTGCACGATCGGGAGTGTCGCGAAAATCGCGGTGCCCGGATCGCGCACGCCGGACCGACCGGCCCAGCCCGCGAGCGCGAGGACCCCACCGCCAAGCAGAAGGGCAATCTCATGGACCCTGGCAAGATAGAGCGCAGCGACCACCACGCAGCCGAGGACGGCAAAAACCCCCTTCAGGGCTGTTCGGGCCAGGGACCACAACGCCTGCACGACGATGGCTATGACGACCGGCTTGATACCATAGAGCATCTGATCGCCGGCGGGCGTAGTCCCGTAGCGGACGTAGAGCCAGGCAAATCCGAGCGTGATCACGGCCGCCGGCAAAATGAACCCGAGCCCGCCCGCAACGAGGCCACGCCAGCCGGCCCGCTCGTAACCCACGTGGATCACCATCTCAGTAGAGTTGGGACCGGGAATCAAGTTGGTCACGCTGAGAAGATCCAGGAAGTGGGCGTCCCCCACCCATCCTCGGCGGTCGACCACCTCTGATCGCAGCATGGCGATGTGCGCTGCGGGACCGCCGAAAGCCGTCACACCAAGCCGGAGCGACAGCCACACGACCTCGCTCAGGCGCCCGGAAGGTACGCCGCCCGGCCGGTGATTCCGCCTCAGGCTTCCCAAGGTTCAAAGCCTCCGCAGTCCGTTCGTGACCCGTGCTCGGTCCGCGCGGCCCCTGGCGGCCGATTCAGCGGGGAACCAGAAGTTGGTGGCGCTATGGGAGCGTCCTGGGCGCTCCAAGGATACGCCCACCGCGGACCGGAGCGGTCGCGTTGAACCGAGCGGGCGCGCTTTGCGACAATGGGTGCCTCCCGTCCGGCGGCACCAACCGGGTGCCGTTCCGTTCGACAGCGCTCGGAGCAGCCGCATGAGCCAAACCTTGCAGGGCCGAATGGCCGTCAAGGCGCGCCAGATCAAGCCAGGACAAGCGTACGCGACCGAGGTGAAAGCGGGGCAGTACCTGCAAATCACCGATGTCCAAGGCAAGCAGGTAGCCGATTTCGTCGCCTTTACCCATGATCGGTCCGAGCACCTCTCCACGGCGACCACGCGGAGCAGCGGTGGATCGATTATGCTTCAAACGGGAATGAAGCTGCTGTCCAACCGGCGAACCCCGCTTTTCGAGATCGTCGAGGATACGGTCGGTCGGCATGACATGCTCTATGCAGCCTGCGACCCAAAGCGCTACGCGGACGACTTCGGGCTTGAAGGGCATGCCAACTGCCGGGAAGCGCTGGCTGGGGCACTAGCCGAGCACGGCGTGAGCGACGATCAGGTACCTGACCCCATCAACTGGTTCATGAACGTGGCCATCCGGCAGCGGGGGGAACTGGAGATCCGAGAACCGCTCTCGGAGCGAAACGACTACGTGCTTCTGCTCGCCCTGACCGACACCCTCGTCGCCATCTCTGCCTGCCCGCAGGATCAGACGGCGACCAACGGTTCCAAGCCGACCGACATTCTGGTCCGGGTTTATCGCTGAAGCGGACCGGGCAGGCGGAGAGATGCCCCGTACATCACCACTCCAACATTCCCGCTCCTCCAATCCACGCCCAGCGAAGAATCCTGCGTCGCCGTCGCATACCGTGGCAGTCCGGGCTCAGACCGTATCCTTCGGCGGCGTGCCGAGCACCGAGTGGTGAAAACAGAGTTGGGGGGGGGGGGGGGTGGGGGGGGGGGGCGCGGGCCCCCCCCGGGGGGGGGGGGGGGGGTCGGTGGGGGGGGGGGGGGGGCCGCTGGTGACGGGGCGTGGGTCGGTGTCGCCGCCGCGGGCGCGGGGGGGGGGGGGTGGGCGCGGGGGCGGGCGGCGGCGGCGGCGAGCCTGCGCCGCC
>JAUJMG010000610.1 GCA_030446955.1 Thermomicrobiales bacterium | reverse complement strand
GGGCCAGTGCCGGAGGGCGACCACGACGTGCCACTCGGCCAGGCAAGGGTTGTTCAGGAAGGGACCGACGCGACGATCGTGACCTACGGGATGATGGTCCACGAGTCCCAGAAGGCCGCGCTGGAGGTGGCCGAGGAGACCGGGGCGAGCATCGAGGTGATCGACCTGCGCTCGCTCAAGCCGCTTGACGAACAGACCGTCGTCGACTCGGTGAAGAAGACGGCCAAGGCACTGGTCGTCACCGAGGCGAACGGGCTCTGCTCCGTCGCCAGTGAGGTGGCAGCTCTGATCGGGGAAGCGGCGTTCGCCTACCTCGACGCGCCGGTGATGCGCGTGACCGCTCCCGACGTGCCGGCAACGCCCTACAGCCCTCCCCTGGAGCAGGCCTTCATGGTCGACGCCGAGAAGATCGGCGCCGCGCTGCGCCGGCTCATCGCGTACTAGCCGGTAAACGTTCGACGCCAGAGACCAGGGGGCAGATGGCAGGCGGCAGATGGCAGGCGCTGCCGTAAGCGTTCGGGCGACGCATGCGTTGCCCTGACATGCAGTGACGGCCGTCCTTATTAGGTGCAGGCGGCCGCTGCCCAGGATGCTGGCGGCTGATGCCTAAGGACCGACACCCGGAGGATCCGATGCCGACCGAGACCGCGACGACAATTACGATGCCGAAGCTCGGGGAGAGCGTGACCGAGGGGACGATCGGGACCTGGCTCAAGCAGGTGGGCGACCGGGTCGACAAGTACGAGCCGCTGCTTGAGGTCGACAGCGACAAGGTCAACACAGAGGTCCCCTCCCCGGTGGCGGGCGTCCTCGTCGAAATCCTGGTCGAGCCGGCGACGACGGTGCCGGTGGGAACCGGACTCTGCCGGATCGACGAATCGGGTACTGGGCTGCTGGAGCCGGAGACCAAGGAGACGGCGGCGACTAATGGCAACCTGACCGCGAACGGTAGCGGGGTGGGACAGGACACCGCTGCGTCCTCCGCGTCGGTGCGCCGCCCGGGTGAGATTGCCGACGAGATGGATCTGCTGCGAGTCCGCTCGTCGCCTGTAGTGCGGCGGATCGCGGAGGAGCACAGCGTCGATATCGCCCAGATCGAGGGAAGCGGGATAGGGGGGCGAGTCACCAGGCAGGACATCCTCGCGTACCTCGCCCAGATGGAGCCTGTCACCCAAATGGCCCGGGTTGGCGACGAGGTGATAGCCGAGGCAAGTGTGGTCGAAGCCCTTGAAGAAGCGGCCGGAGCCCCACCGCGACCCGTTCCGGCCGCCGAGCAACCTGCCGCCTGGGCTCCCCCGGCAGCCGCTCCTGCGCCGCCGGCAGGACCCGCCCGCGAGCAAGACGAGCAACAAGCGCCCCGGCGGACGCCGGTGACGGTGTACCCCGGCGACGAAGTGGTCCCGGTTTCACCGATGCGACGAAACATCGCCGAGCACATGGTCCGGTCGGAGCGGACCGCGCCCCACGTGACCGTGGTCATGGAAGTGGACATGACCAACGTGGTCGCCTACCGGGCGGCGCGCAAGGAGGAATTCCGGCGGCGGGAGGGGATCGAGCTGACCTACCTGCCATTCGCGATCAAGGCGACGACACTGGCGCTGCGCGACCATCCACGCCTCAACGCGGTCTGGGACGAGGAGCGGATCGTCCAGCGGGGGGCGATCAACGTCGGGGTGGCTGTGGCGCTGGAGGACGGGTTGATCGTCCCGGTGATCAAGCACGCGGACCGGCTGAGCATCGCCGGGCTGACGCATGCCGTGTCGGAACTGGCCGGCAAGGCCCGGGCGGGAACGCTGGGGCCGGACGACGTTGCCGGGGGCACCTTTACGATCAACAACCCGGGCACCTTCGGCTCTCTCGTCTCGACCCCGATCCTGGTCCAGCCGCAGGCGGCGATCCTCTCGACCGAGGCGATCATCAAGCGCCCCGTCGTGGTGGAGGACATGATCGGCATCCGCTCGATGATGAACCTCTCCCTCAGCATCGACCACCGGGTCCTGGACGGCCTCGCGGCCGCCCGCTTCCTGCAGCAGGTCAAGGGGTGGCTAGAGGGCGTGGATGACAGCCTGCCACTGTTTTAGGGCCGCCGGACGGGGCACATCGCAGACGGGCGTGTTGTCAACGCAATGGCATCGCGGGTTGCGCTTTCCGGAAGATGCACGCGTCACCTCTATGGCCGGGGGCCTGTTGTTCGAGCAGGGCTACCAGGTTTCGGTCACCTTATGGAGACCGCGGGGTTGATCTGGGTCACTTCCACGCTCCCGGGCTAGGTGCCAGGCAAGCTGCTGAATGGGCAGGATGGCTAGGATTGGGGTCAGCCACTCTGGGCCTAGGTTCTCCAAGGCAAAGCCGACCCGGCCAAGGGGAACGAGCGCGGGATCGCCGATAACCAGGGTGTCGGCCCCCAGATCACGCAGCCGCTCCAGGACGGGCGTTAGAGTCGAGCTACCCGGCCCCTCTGGGGCGACGGCGATTACCGGAAATCCCCGGTCGATCATCGCCATCGGGCCATGCAAGAGATCGGCTCCCGAGAAGGCGTGGGCGACAACATAGCTCGTCTCCATGAGCTTAAGCGCCGACTCCCGCGCGGTGGGGTAGTTGTAGCCCCGCGCCGTCACCACGAGCTGCTCGGCAAAGCGGT
>JAUJMG010000609.1 GCA_030446955.1 Thermomicrobiales bacterium | reverse complement strand
AGCTCCCGGGCACGCTCTACGCCGCGTTCGCCCGCAGCCCATACGCCCATGGCGTGATCACGGGGATCGACACCGCCGCCGCGGAAGCAGCGCCGGGCGTCGTCAAGATGGTCACCGGAGAGACACTCTCGACCATTCTCAAGACGACCGATACCGAAACCCAGGACGAGACGAGCGGTGAGGATCTGGGCGGCGAGGACGATATCCCCGTTCCTCCAGTCCATCCGCTGGCAATCAACAAGGTCCGCTACGTCGGCGAGCCGTTCGCGGTTGTCGTCGCCCAGACTCGGGCCCAGGCGGTCGATGCCGCCGAATTGGTTGAGCTCAATGTCGACATGCTGGAAGCCGTCACCGATGTCTACGCCTCGATGGAAGATGGCGCACCGATCATCTATGAGCAGGTCAGGAATAACATCGGTGCCGTGAACGGGGGCAAGGCCGGTGGTGATGTCGACCAGGCGTTCGCCTCGGCTCCGGTCACCGCGAAGGCACGGATCCGGAGCCAGCGCCTGAATGCCGTGCCGTTGGAGACGCGGGCCGTTCTGGCGGCAATCGACCCCATGACCCGGGGATTGACCGTCTGGACATCCACCCAGGCCCCGCACTGGAACCGGAACTCGATCGCCAAGGCCCTCGGCCTCAGCCAGAACCAGGTTCGCTGCATCGCCCCGGAGGTCGGCGGCGGGTTCGGCCAGAAGATCGGCGCCTATCCCGAAGATTACGTGATCTCCGGCCTGGCCTATGCGCTCAAGCAGCCCGTGAAATGGATCGAGACCCGCTCCGAGAACATGCTCAGTAGTAGCCACGGTCGCAACCAGTGGGCGGATCTGGAAGTCGCCGCCGAGGCGAACGGCAAGATCACCGCCTTGCGCGGACGTGTCGTGGTCGACGCTGGAGCCTGGCCGAAGGGTCTCGATCTCGGAAACTCGACGTGGATCATGTCGCCAGGGTGTTACGACATCCCGGCGCTGGACTTCGTGGTTCAGAGCGTCTACACGAACACCGGCGCAAACGGGGCATATCGCGGAGCGGGCCGGCCGGAAGCGGCCTACTACATCGAGCGCGTCGCAGATCTCGTCGCCGATGCCGCGGGGCTTGACCCGGCGGAAGTCCGACGCGTCAATTTCATCCCTTCCGGCAGGTTCCCGTTCGACACGCTGACCGGGCAGCAGTACGACTCGGGGGATTACGAGAAACCACTCGACAAGGCATTGGAAATCGTCGGCTACGAAGACCTTCGCCACGAGCAGGCGGCGCTCCGCGAACAAGGCCGCTACATCGGGATCGGCCTGGCGAGCTATGTGGAGATCTGCGGCTTCGGGCCCTGGGAGAGTTCCACCGTGCGCGTCGAGCCAAGCGGCGCGGTCACCATCTTCACCGGCATCTCTCCGCACGGTCAGGGGCAGGAGACGACCTTCGCCCAACTCGCCGCCGACAACCTGGGCGCATCGTTTGAGGATGTGGTGGTTCAGCATGGCGACACCGGAAACACCCCCCAAGGCAACGGCACGATGGGGAGCAGGGGCCTGGCCGTTGGTGGCGCGGCGCTGATGCTGTCGCTGGACAAGCTTCGCGAAAAGGCTCGCCAGATCGCCGCCCACCTGCTGGAGGCCGCGGTCGAAGACATTGAGCTCGAAGACGGGACCTACCGCGTCAAGGGCGTGCCCGGCGGCGGCATGACGCTGGCGGACATCGCCGACGCAGCCTACGGTGGAAGCCTCCCCGACGAGTTCGACGCGGGGTTGGAGACTACGGACTTCTTCCGTCCTGCTGGCACCACCTTTCCGTTCGGGACGCATGTGGCGGTGGTCGAAGTCTTCCCGGAAACCGGGGACATCGAGTTCCTCCGCTACGTCTCCGTCGACGACTGCGGCAAGATCATCAGCCCGATGCTGGTCACCGGGCAGGTTCATGGTGGGCTGGCGCAGGGAATCGGGCAGGCGCTGTTCGAGGAGATGCACTACGACGAGACGGGTGAGCTGATCACGGGCACGCTCAACGATTACACCTTCCCGCGCGCCCACCACTTCCCTGAGTTCGAATCCCACCACACCGAAACGCCGACGTACCTCAACCCGCTCGGTGCCAAGGGGATCGGCGAGGCGGCAACGATCGGCTCGACCCCGGCGACGGCCAACGCGGTGATCGACGCCCTTGAGCCATGGGGCATCACCCATCTGGACATCCCGTTCACCCCGCAGCGGGTCTGGAGTGCGATCACCGAGGCAGAGGCGGCATCCCACGACACGAACCGGGCGGCGGACTAACGACGCGCCCATGAGGCGCCCGGGCCGACCCTGTGCCCGCTGCCAGCTCCTCCCGTACGGGTCGACTCCATGTCGACCCTGTCTCCGGCACGGGGGCGGGCCTGTGTGTCCGCCCGTGCAAACTGACGTGACTTCGCAGGGATCGGCACAAGTGTAGAAACCGGTCACTCCAACGGCTGGTCGCGCCGCATGCATGCGATTACGGGTCTGTGAATGCCCACAAGGTGGCCGTTCGCGCCGGGACGTGAAGCGCGGGTCCACCGTCATCCGCGTCGCGAATTTCGGCCATGCCCGTTCCACCCGACACGACATCGCTCGTGCTCAGCATCGGCGTCCAGCCATGACCCGGCTCCAGCGACATCGGCTCCAGCGCGGTCCTGTCGAG
>JAUJMG010000608.1 GCA_030446955.1 Thermomicrobiales bacterium | reverse complement strand
TCGCTCGCCATCGGCTCGGCCTAGCAGACAGGGACGGGGGCCTCCTAGGGAGGATGGAACCGGACCGCGCACCGGCGGGTAGAATCGGCACCGGATTGTGCGGACTCTGCCTGGGACTTCAATTCCGTCACGCGGCTCTCAAAGTCCGACAGCGCGGAGCGTAGAGCCTCGACCTCTGCGGCCTGATTCGGCCGCCTCCGCCGCTGCTCCCGCGGCTCCAGGAGGAAGCGTCGGCCTGAGTGACGAAGATGTTGAAGACCATGCGCCGGTAGACCGCACCTGCCCGGGCTCGGGTCCCTGAACGACGATTTGGGGTTGTCACCGCCCGCCAGGAACTTGGTAGAGGCGCAGATCACCTTGCCAGCGCTCGACTGCGCCGCTTCGGTGGGGCTAGAGGCGCAATATCGTCAGGTGAGCCCGTGACTCCTCGGCCCCTGCCGAGGGTTGGAGCCTCACCAGCTCACGCCATCTAGCGACCAGACCCGTACCTGCCCATTCAAAGCTCCGCTTGCGAGCAGGTTCGCCTTCCAACTCAAGCTCGTCACAGCGCTGAGATGACCGGTGAGACGCGCGACCTCAACGGGCGGAACAGTGCCCTCAACGCGCCAGATGCGCACGAGCTTGTCCAGTCCCGCGGTCGCGACCAGCCTCCCGTCAGGAGACCAGGCGACTGCGGACACCGGCATGGTGAACGTGCGGCCGGCTCCCCCAGCCGAGGCTCCGACGGGAACCGTGGTGGCGAGCCGCCCCTGGATATCCAGCGGCTCCACTGACCAGATCTCTGCACCCGCCTTCATGTTGCCGCCCGCTAGACGCTGGCCGTTGGGAGAGTAGCTGATCTCGTCCAGGAAGCTGTTCTTCGTCGCGATTTGGCGCCCGGTGGACAAATCGAAGATCGTGACCGGGTTGGACGAGGCAAGCCGACGCCCGTCAGGCGAGACGGAGAGGGAGGTGATGTAGCCGTACTGCAGATTGCCGGGCGCCTGCAGATCGCTCTCCACCTTCCCGCTCGAAGGGTCGAGAACTCGAATCCGGAGATCTGCGCAACCGACGGCCACACGCGTGGCCGGAAGCAGTCCTAGGCCGGCGCACCAAGTGTTGAAACGCCAGCTGCGTCGAACGCGTCCGGATTTCGCGTCGGCCACCACCACGCGTCCGTCTCCCCCGGTGGAGACGATCGTACGCCCGTCCCGGGAGAACCGAGCAGCATAGACGTCGTCGGTGTGGTTGGAGAAGCTTCCGCCGGCCTTGCCGGTCCTGAGGTCCCATACCCGAACCGTCCCATCCAGACTGGCCGAGACTAGCCGCCGGCCGGCGGCGTCGATGTCTATGGAGGTCACGGCGCGGGGCTGCTCGAAGAGCATCGGCGCCTCCAGGGCACTTGCACGCGGGGCCTGCACCGAATCCTCGATCGCGGCGGAGGCCAGGACCCCGGCCAGCGCAAACGCTGTAAGGCTCATCTCACCTCAGGCGCTGCGGCTGCTTCGGGAGCGGGCAGCACCGCCGACGCCTTGCCCTTGTTGTAGAGGGTGAGGGAAGCGCCGGCCGGGCTCGCGTTGAGGTCGACCACGTCCCCGTCCTGGTTTCCGAGCCTGAGCCCGGCCGAACCCCGCTCGCCCGCCCAGAGGCTGACGGCCATACGGCCGACCTCATCGAGCGTGAGGCTTACTGAACCGGACGGCCCATCGTCGGTGACATAGCCCCCACGTTCATTACCGTTGCTGTCGAACAGCAGCACGCCCGAGACCGTCTCGCCCCGTTTGCTGCGCATTCCGATCAGACGCGGCTCCGGAAGGGGTGCGGCGAGGACCACCCGTTCCCGCCCATTCTGATCGACGACAGTGAGCTTGCGGACCACGATGTGATCGATCACCTCTGTCCTGCCCGGAGTCGGGACGGCCGCCCCCCCTCTGGGGGCGGCGCCCACTAGCCAAAAGGCCGCTAGCGCGCAGAGGGCCACCGTCAGTCTGCGATTGTCACGGGCCAGACCCTTTAGCCGCTCCTCCAGGTCGGCTGGGTGGGACATGCGGACCTCCTAAAGCTGAAATAAGCGCCTCGTTTCCGAACGGCGCAAGTTACCATTCGAAAGGTCGGCCGTGTGGGCGTCAGGCGCCCGAGCTCGGGACCGCTTCAACGCCAGCTCGACACTCGCGTCCGCTTCGTTCTGCAGCGGACGTCAGCTCCGACCGGGAGGGGACATCCCCGGCAGGCAGGGAGCATCCATCGCCGCCACCCAGTGGATGGCTCAAGGCGTCGAGTCGCCCTTCGCAAGTGGTATTGCATCCGCCTCGCGAAACCGCTGTGGGACCACCTCCCTCCACCCACCGATCCCGGGGATGAGAGGCTCGTCCGAACTCCGTTCCCTCGCCGATCAGACTGCTCGCCGGAATCGGCCGCCGCATCAACGGCTGCGTCGGGGGCGTGTCTTGCTTCGCTGAGCCGCACAGGGGCGGGAGATTGAAGCCAACGAGGACCTGTCCACCGCACCTCGCGGGAGCGCGCCAGACGCGGGGAAAGCCCTGAGGTCTCGCCCGTTAGTCGCCATTTGGTAGCGGGCCAGCGTGGGCCTGATCGGGCGGCAACGCTGAAACCCTTATGGAATTGGAGCGGGCGAGGCGATTCGAACGCCCGACCCTCACCTTGGCAAGGTGATGCTC
>JAUJMG010000607.1 GCA_030446955.1 Thermomicrobiales bacterium | reverse complement strand
TCCACCGGGTCGGGGCGGCGCTGGCAGCGCCCGCATGTCGGCATGAGGACGCCGGGCAGCACGCGCCCAGGGACGGGTTGTGACGCTTGAGGGATGATGGACCGCGACGCCCGTGCCGGTTCACTTGATCCAGACGTGGGAGGATCGGCAGCACTGCCCTCGTAGCGGCCCGCCGGCAGGCCGCTACGCTTGGAGCGGCACCTGGGCGGCGGGTTGAACGGACGCGGGGATCGTCACGAGGAGGCGGCGGATCACCTCTGCTCGCTCGGTTGCATCCCGCTCCTGCTCTTCGAAGCGCCTGACGATCGTCGGCTGACCGCGATCCCGGGAGCGATCGGCCAGCCGGTGAGCCAGCGCAGCCTGCTCCTCAAGGACGCGGAGGGCGGTCCAGAGCGCGTCCTCTAATCCGACAGACTGATCCGCCAGGAGCGCGCTCGCGGTGAAGGCGTGGCCGGTCCGGCACCGGTAGCGCACCAAATCCCCGTCCTGTAGTTCCCAGAGGGCCCCGCTGCACTCCGGACAGGCGAAGCCGGAGGGAGTTCCCGGCCGCTCGTTGTCGTGGACCGCTCCGGATTCCATCGCGGCGATCTTCGCTTCGATCTCTAGCTCGCGTGACACCGGCACGACTCCTTCCTCCGCCACCGGTTCGGCGGCTAAGCGGGCCAGGAGAGGTCCCATCTCCGCCACCGGCAACGACCGATCCACCTCGGCGTACGTCGCGGCGCTCTCGGGCATGCTGGAGAAGAGGGCCTCGGCCGGGTTTTGAACGATCGCGACGCCGCCTCGCATCTTGACCGCGAAGGTGCCGGAAGCGCCGTCGTCGAGGGTGCCGGAGAGCACGACACTGACGACGCGGGGTCCGTAGAACCGCGCCGCCGAGCGGAAGAGCGGATCGACCGCGGGGCGATGATGGTTCTCACGCGGGCCCCGCGAGAGGCGCACCCGCCCGGGTTCCAGAAGCAGGTGGAAATCGGGCGGCGCGACGTAGATGCGGCCGTGCTCGATCGACTCGCCGTCGACGGCGCGAGCGGCTGGCAAGGGCCCGGCCCGGTCCAAAATCTGAGGGAGGACGCTTTTCGCGTCCGAAGGCAGATGGAGGACGACAAAGACCGCCGCCGGCAGATTTCGCGGCAGGCAGCGCGCGAACCCCATCAGCGCTTCCACGCCGCCGGCCGACGCCCCCACCACGATGATGTCTCGCCCTGGCAAAGTCTCCCCCCTCAAAACGCCGCCCCGGGTCGCCTCGTCTCGACATTCACCGTGCCAGGAGCGGCTAGAGATGTATCCACTTCACGCGGCGTGCCATGGATTCGGACGGCTCCCGCAGGACGCCCGCCAGACGGTGTAACCACGGCAATCCGAGGTCCGCCACGGCGGCGTTGTCGTATGATACGCGGGCTGGTGAGGCGGCCCAATCGGTCTATGCCCCAGGGAAGGGGAGTCTTCGCGAAGGGGTCCGAAGCGTGACCGACGCCGGAGAGGTCCGCCAACTGGTCGTGGTTGGCTCATCGGCAGGTGGGATCGACGCACTGTCGGAGTTGGTCCGGACGCTCCCGGCCGACTTTCCCGCCCCCATCCTGGTCGCACAGCACCTTGACCCCAATCGTGTCAGCCACCTGAAGGAGATCCTTAGCCCTCGCAGCACCCTGCCGGTCCGAATTGTCACCGATCGGACTCCGTTGGAGCAGGGTGTCGTCTTCGTCGTCCCCGCGAACCGCCACGTGGAGATCAACGACCACAGCATCTCCTTGATCGAAGGTCAGGGGCGTCCAAAGCCCTCTATCGACCTGCTCCTGACCACGTCGGCGGCGATCTTTGGCGAGGGCCTGTACGCCGTGATTCTGACCGGCCTGGGCTCCGATGGGACGGCCGGGGCACGGGATGTCAAGGCAGCCGGTGGCACAGTCATCATCCAGAATCCAGACACCGCCAAGTTCGACTCGATGCCGCGTTCCCTGGCCCCGACGAGTGTAGACATCGTCGCGAACCTGGAGAGTATCGGTTCCGTGCTGCACGATCTCCTCACCGGCGCCTACGTCGTCACGCCGGAAGACTGGGATCAGCAACTCAACGCCTTCCTCCAGCAACTTCGCGACCGCAGCGGCATCGACTTCAGCACGTACAAAGCGTCCACGATCCGGCGCCGGCTGCAGCACCGAATGGCCGCCGTCGGGGTAACCAGCCTGGACGCCTACGTCCGTCACCTGCGGCGTCACCCCAGCGAGTACCAGAAGCTTGTCGCCACCTTCCTCATCAAGGTTACGGAATTCTTCCGTGACCGTGCGCTCTTCGACGAACTGCGCGATCGCATCCTGCCCAGCTTGATCGAGGAGGGACGAGCCCGCAGAGAGCTGCGGCTCTGGTCCGCGGGCTGCGCGACGGGAGAGGAGGCCTACTCGCTCGCGATCCTGGTTGCCGAACTGCTGGGGGACGACCTCGAGCAGATGACGGTGCGGATCTTCGCCACAGATCTGGACGCCGGTGCTGTGGCCTTCGCCCGGCGGGGTGTCTACCCGGCGGCAACTCTCGAGAATTTGCCTCCCGAGTTGGTCGACCGACACTTCACGATGACCGACGGCGCCTACGAGGTCAGCAAGCGGACCCGCGGGCTGGTGGTCTTCGGGCAGCACGACCTCGCGCAGCGCGCTCCCTTCCCGCGCATCGACC